>DAOTCE010000049.1 GCA_035452965.1 Candidatus Paceibacterota bacterium
AGCACTTCCTTCACACGGAAGGGGTCGCAGGTTCAAGTCCTGCAGCGCGCACCATCTCCTCGGTCGAACAGCACACAAGGTGGGTGAGAACCAAAACCCCCGGCCCGAAACCAGAGGAAGCGCCTGACTACAATTGGGACCTCTGGGACGACCCGACCTTACCCCTCCAACCTCCCCCCGGCACGAGGGGGGCCTCGGAACCGATTGGGGTCCTTGCGCAGGCGCGTGGGATACGGGGAACGCCGCAATACCGCGCAGGAACTCGCTCTTTGAGCCGACCGCAGCAGGCCAGGCGCGCGGAGATCGGCCTCAGATGATACTACCCCGCGTCAGGGTGTTGAAACCCTGCTCAACTCACCCTTCGGGTGCCGGCAATCGCGCCAATGAGCGCGGTGCTGTATGATCCAATCCGCCAGCGCTCGCGTGAATCCAACGTCGTGACCAGCCGCCCCCGGTTCAATCCACGCAGGTTTCCCCTTCACCCCGGGCTGCGCCTGAGACTCCTGGCGGGGCGAGGCGCTCTTCGGGGAATCGCTGGTCGGAGGCACTACTTCTATCTCGTCAAACATAACCGCGAACAACACACTACTGATTAGCTCATACTACGATTTGACTCAGCAGCCACGAATTGTGTTCGGACTTCTGAAGCCGACAGCACTATAATTTCGAGCGAGCATGTAGCGTGCCGCCCGCAAATCGTGCGGAAAAGCCGCAATCCAATCGCCACCCGCGCGTGATCATCACGCAGGAAGTGTGAGTCACACGCAACGGCAGACCCGACCCCGAGTGCCGGCAAAACGCTCCGCAATTTCCCTTGATCACGCCCGGAAGCAGGCAGGGTCCACCAAGCGAGTCTCACCGTATCCTAACCGTATCCACACCGTCTCCACACCGTGGATACAGCCTTGACATTTCGGGGCAGCAGGAGTCCAACCTGCTGCCATTGCGGCACTTATAGAAGAGGCACCTTGCCCAAGGCGGCCAGAGGCCGATTTCCTCGCAAGTGCACCAACTGCAGTAGGTTGCGCAAAGTCGGCAAAAACGGGCCCTGTCCGGGCGCCTGCGCGTCGCCCCGGCCACCAAGGGTGGCAACGTCCAGGCGATACCCTCTGTCTACGCAAGCACGGGCCAATTTCCACAGGCGGGGCTCCATCCCACTTTGGCCTTGAGAAGAGACCAGGGGCAAGACATCGCCGGCAGCACGCGAGACCCGCGCGATGATTCGATCCCAGGGATGGACAAGAAATAACCGAACACATAACTTCAACCCCGTCCCGGATCCAGCGCATGGACTGGCTCAGAAAAGTGACTGCAGTTAGAGTTTGAATCTATGAATAAACGAAACTCACGATCGAATATCCTCCAGCGGCTGCGTCAGAAAGTAGCACAGGGTCTGCCGATTATCGGGGCGGGGGCCGGCACCGGTCTCTCGGCCAAATGCGAAGAACAGGGCGGGGTGGACCTCATCGTCATATACAACTCGGGCCGCTTCCGCATGGCCGGCCGCGGCTCGCTGGCGGGGCTGATGCCCTACGGCAACGCCAACCAGATCGTCAAGGAAATGGCCGGCGAGGTGCTGACCGCCGTGAAGCATACCCCGGTGCTGGCTGGCGTCTGCGGCACGGACCCATTCCTGCTCCGCGACAGTTTCCTCGAAGAACTCGCCGAATTGGGCTTTGCGGGCATCCAGAATTTCCCGACGGTCGGGCTGGTGGACGGCACGTTCCGGATGAACCTGGAAGAGACCGGCATGAGTTACCAGATGGAAGTGGACTGCATCGCCGCCGCCCACGACCTGGACCTGCTGACCAGCCCTTATGTCTTCAATACGGACGAAGCCGAGCGAATGACCCGGGCCGGCGCCGACCTGGTGGTCGCGCACATGGGCCTGACCAGCAGCGGGATGATTGGCGCCCGAACCACCAAATCGCTCCAGGATTGCGTGCGCGACGTGCAAACCATCGTGGACACGTGCAAGGGGATTCGGCCAGGCGTGATGGTTCTGTGCCATGGCGGCCCCATTGCCGCGCCCAGTGATGCGGAATACCTGTTTGGCTCGTGCCGCGGGCTGGATGGGTTCTACGGGGCCAGCTCAATGGAGCGCCTGCCGACGGAGACCGCCATTACCCAGGAAATCAGGAAGTTCGGCGCGCTCAAATTGCGAGCCGGGGGAGGTCCCCGTGCCGATGCCCGCGGTTCAAACAAAGACCGCAAATCCCGCCCCCGCAGCTCATGAACAGGCTTCTGGCTAATCTCCGGCGCGCGCAACTTGCGGGCGCGTTTCTCGGCTGCTGCTGGCTGCCTTGCGTCTCGCCCGGTGCGGAACCGTGGGCCGACGACCGATTGACCGTCCGCGACGGCCTGGAATTCTGGTGCGATAGCTCGCGACAGAAAGCCGGCAGGGCGGCTCTGGGCCTGCCCCCGCCTGCCGCGGGCGGGGGCGTGGATTGTCTGCTCGACGGCTCCGGCCACAACCGCCACCTGGCGCAGCCGCTCGTCAACGCCCGGCCCCGGCTGGTCCAGGACGCCGACGCCGCCTCTCTGGCCTTCGACGGCAATGACGACGCGCTGGTGTCTTCCAGCTTGCGGGGGGAGGCGCCCGAAACAACGGTTTTCATCGTGGCCGCGCCGCGCTCCAACCCGGGCGGGTTCCGCGCCCTCCTCAGCGTGAGCCGCGCGGGCAGAAACGACTACGAAACCGGGCTCAACCTCGATTTCGGCCCCCAGGCCACACCCCAAATGTCTTTTATCAACGCGGAAGGCAGCGGGGCGTTGCGCGCCACCCAGTTGCTCCGGAATGGGGCGCTCCCGTTTGGCGGGTGGCATGTATTCTCGCTGGAGAGCAAGCCGGGCGGCCAGGGCATTCGGCTTGCCCTGAACGGAAAGCCCGAAGGCTCTCGCGAGCGCCGCGAATCCAAAGTCGCCTTCCACCAACTCGTGCTGGGCGGCCGCCACTACTCGCTCTCGGGCGAACCGCCCTACATCCAGGGCTTCTTCCACGGCAACATCGCCGAGGTGCTTCTTTACAGCCGCTTGCTGACTCCCGCGGAAAAATCCTCGGTCGAACAGTATCTATCGCAGAAACACGCCCCTTTGCTCCGCCGGTCCCCCCAGGCGACCGCCGATACCCTCGAACCATCCGTGCTGGAAATCCCCGGTGATCCGCCTCCGAGAAAGCGCGCCGAAGTCGAGGCCGTCCTCAAGTCGGCCGACGTTTCCGGTGGTGGCACCGAGCCCTCCGCCGCCCCGTTCGAGGTCGTGCTCTGTGCGGGCCCGAAAGACCACGGTCCGTGCGAGCACGACTATCCGCTCTGGCAAACGCGCTGGGCGGCATTGCTCGGCTCCAGCAGGAATGTGCAGGTCGGCACCGCCTGGGAATGGCCCTCCCCGAAGCAATGGCAGACCGCCCGCGTGATCGTCTTCTATTCCAACAATCCCGGCTGGAACACCGCGCGCGGCGCTGAACTGGATGCCTACCTCGAACGGGGAGGCGGCCTGCTGTTCATCCACTACGCGGTGGACGGACACCACGACGTCGAGGCCCTGGCGAAACGCATCGGGTATGCCTGGCGCGGCGGCTTCTCCAAATTCCGTCACGGCCCGCTCGACCTGAAATGCGTGGAAAGTCCGCTCACCGCCGGCTTCAGCTCCGTCCATTTCGTTGATGAGAGCTACTGGAACCTCGTCGGCGACGGCGACGGCGTGCGCCTGGTAGCCAGCGGGCAGGAGGAAGGGAAGATGCAGCCGCTGATTTGGACCCGGACCCAGGGCAAGGGCCGGGTCTGCGTCAATATCCTGGGCCATTACACCTGGACCTTCGACGACCCGCTGTTTCGCATTCTGCTGCTGCGCGGGATTTGCTGGGCCGGCGGTGAGCCGGTGGACCGGCTCTCGCACCTGGCGCTGCCCGGCGCGCGCCTGGCCGATTGACGGAGGCGCGAATCCGATGAGCAAAACCATCGCGTTGCTCGGGGCGCTGGATACCAAAGGCGCGGAATATCAATTCGTCAAGGAATGCATCGAAAGGCGCGGGCACCGAACGCTGGTGATAGATGTGGGGGTGCTGGGACCGCCGGCCTTTCCGCCCGACATCGGGCGCGAAGAAGTCGCCCAGACGGGCGGCGGCAACGCGGAGGCATTGCGCCAGCAAAAAGACCGCGGGCAGGCGATGGCGGTTATGAGCCGGGGCGCCGTGGCCCTGCTGGCCAAGCTCCACACCCAGCGCCGCTTCGATGCGGTGCTGGCGCTGGGCGGCACCGGAGGCACTTCCCTGGCGTGCGCCGCCATGCGGGCGTTGCCGATGGGAGTGCCGAAAGTCATGGTCAGCACGGTGGCCGGCGGCGACGTGTCCGGTTATGTGGGTGTGACGGACATCGTCATGGTGCCGAGCATTGTGGACGTGAGCGGCATCAACCGCATCAGCCGCGAAGTCTTCTCCCGCGCCGTGGGCAGCGTCTGCGGCATGGTGGAGACCGAGGTGCAGCCCGGCCGGGACAAGCCCCTGATCGCCGCGTCCATGTTTGGCAACACCACCCCGGCGGTCGAGCGGGCCAGGTCGCAGCTCGAGCGGCAGGGCTACGAAGTTCTGGTCTTCCACTGCACCGGCACGGGCGGACGGACGATGGAAAGCCTTATCCACGCGCGCATGATTGCCGGCGTGCTGGATATCACCACCACCGAATGGGCGGATGAACTGGTGGGCGGAGTGCTGAGCGCCGGCCCGGCCCGGCTCGCAGCGGCAGCCCGCTGCGGAGCGCCGGCCATTGTCGCTCCCGGCTGCCTCGATATGGTGAATTTTGGGGCTCCGCCAACGGTCCCCGCCGCTTTCAAAGGGCGAAAGTTCTATCCGCACAATCCCAACGTCACGCTGATGCGGACGACCCCGGAGGAAAACGGGAGACTGGGCAAGGTCATCGCCGCCAGGCTCAACCAAAGCACCGGTCCGGTAACGGTGCTTCTGCCTCTGCAAGGCGTCAGCATGATTGATGCGCCCGGCGGTCCGTTCTGGTGGCCCGAAGCCAACCAGGCGCTCTTCGCGGCCCTTAAACAGGACCTCCGCCAGGACATCCCCGTAGTGGAGCTGGACTGCAACATCAATGACCCGCTCTTCGCCGATGCCTGCGTGAAACACCTGCTGGCAAATATGGCGCTTGCGCCCGCAGCCGGGAGTTGAGGGCGCTAATCCTTGATCCTCATTACTTCTTAACCGCGGACGCGAACCCACCAACATGATTCGAGCCCTTCGCAGATTCATTGCCCTCCTTGCCGTATTGATCTGTTCCTTGCCGGTGCCAGCGGACGCGTCGCAGCCCACACCGGCCGAGTTGGACCAGGCCTTCACCCGCTTGCGGACCTACACCTGGAGCGAGAGCCGGGATCCCTTAAACGCGATCGAGGCGGCCATGGTTGCCACGGCTGCCGATTCCGCCGCGCGCCAGCAGCTCGAAAGCCGCCTGGCCGCGGTGCTCCGCTCCGGAGCGCCGTTTCCAGCCAAACAATATGTCTGCCGCAAGCTCAGCCAGATTGGCACGGGAGAGAGCGTCCCGGCTTTGGCTCCGCTGCTTTTGAATCCGGCGCTCTCGCATCCGGCTCGATTTGCCCTGGAGCGTATTCCCGATCCGCGTGCGGCGGAGGCCCTGCGCCGCGCGCTCCCTCAATCTGAAGGGAAGGTCAAAACAGGAATCATAAACTCTCTGGGCGTCCTGCGAGACGCAGCCGCGGTGGGCCTGCTGACCAATTTGCTCGCGGAGCCTGACGCGGCGATTGCTCAAGCCGCTGTCGTGGCACTGGGCCACATTGGCACCGTGGAAGCAGCCCATGCGCTCGGAAAGGTCACTACACCGGGCCCGCTACAGGCCGCCGCTGCCCAGGCCCGGCTGGTCGCCGCCGAACAGCTCGCCCAGAGCGGGCACCCCGCCGAGGCTGCGGGCATCTTTCGCGAGCTCTACACGCCCGAACAATCGGCCCCGGTGCGGCTGGCTGCTTTCAAAGGACTGGCCACCGCCGAGCCTCAGCGCGCGTCCGATTTGCTGGCTCACGCCCTGGCCGGCGACGATGATCAGGAGCGAAGTCTGGCCGCCCGCATTATCGCGGACGGTTCAGTGACCGGTGTAAAGCGGTTCGCCGACGCATTTCAAACCTATCCCCCGGCAGGGCAAATCGCTTTGCTGGAAGCCTTTCGCTCTCGCCGTGAATTGAACGCAAAGCCAGCCGCTCTCGCCGCAGCCGAAAGCAGCGACCCGAGGCTTCGGATTGCCGGCCTGCGGGCTCTAACAACCCTTGCGGATGCGGCGGATGTTCCCCTGCTGGCTCGCCGTGCCGCCGGCCAGGGTGAGGAGAGGAACCTCGCCCGGGCAGCCCTGGCCAGTCTGCCGGGCACGAGCGTCAACGCGGCGATTCTCTCGGCGTTGGCCACCAATTCTCCGGAAGCAGGGGTCGAGTTGCTTGAGGCCCTGGCGGCGCGCGGGGCGGCGGAGGCGTGCCCGAACATTGCGGCAAGTCTCAAGGACGCCAGCGCGCTTGTGCGAATCGCCGCACTGAAAGCTCTCGCTGTGCTCGGGGGCGGCGGCCAGGTTGCCGCGGTCGTCGGCTTGCTAAACACGGCAGCCAGCGATTCCGAGCGCGAGACGGCGGAGACCACCCTGGCCGCGCTCGCCTCGCGTGCGGGCGCCGGGTGCGTTGATGACCTGCTGAAAGCAATGGACGAAGCCAGCGCTGAGTCCCGCATCGCTCTCCTGCGCGCGTTGGGCATTGCCGGCGGCCCCAAAGCACTGGAGGCGGTGCGCGCCGCGCTCGACCAAGGTGACGCGCGGGTGCAAGAAGCGGCGTTCCGGGTCATGACAGATTGGTCGAGCGTTGATGCCGGCCCCGAGCTGCTGCGGCTGGCGCGGACCGCAGCGGAGGCTAACCGGCGCGTGCTGGCTTTTCGCGGGTATGTTCGACTCTGCCGGGAGGCCGATTGCCCGCCGGAAACCCGAATTCGCCTCCTGAGCGACGCGTTGAATGCCGCCAGCGATACCGGGGAGAAACGGCTCGTCATTGCGGCCCTGGGCGAACTGCGCGACCCCGAAGCCCTTAGGCTCCTGGACCCCTGCTTCGCAGATCCCGCGCTCGCGCAAGAGTGCTGCCTGGCCGCGGTGAAGATCGCCGCCGAGGCACCCGCGCGGAAGAAAGACGTCATCGCGCCCTGCTTGAGACAGGTGTTGAAGCTATCCGCCAGCGAGGAGGTGCGCGATCAAGCGCGGACCATTCTGCAGCGCCTGGGCGCCAAACCCGAGTAGATACTGGCATCGAACCGTTCTCTCCCAATGACAACCGCAGCACTCCAACGCTCCGACAATCCAGCGCTCCGGCGCTCCATGCGGGCAGGCAGCCACCCGTTCACCCGCCGCGCTTTCATGCGGCAGATGCTGGCCGCCGCCGTGGCGCCATGCTTCATTCCCGCCTCGGCTCTGGGATTGTCGGGCAGGACCGCGCCCAGCAATCGCGTGGTCGTCGCCGCAATCGGCCTGGGGTTCGCATGGCAGATGTTCCTGCGCCGCAAAGAAGTTCAATTTGTCGCCGTCTGCGACGTTCAGAAATCGCGCCGCGATGCCGGCAAAGACGCCGTGGATGGTTTCTATCAGAACCAGGACTGCCGCGCTTATAACGATTTCCGCGAGGTCGTGGCGCGCCCGGATATTGATGCCGTTTATATCGCCACACCCGACCACTGGCACGCCCTGGTCACCATCGCCGCCGCCGCGGCGGGGAAACACATTTACTGTCAGAAGCCCCTCACCCGAACCATCGCCGAGGGCCAGGCGGTGGTGGAGGCGGTCAACCGCTCGGGCGTGGTCTTCCAGCATGGCACCCAGCAGCGCCACGATGCCAAAATGCTTTTCGGCTGCGAACTGGTGCGCAATGGCTATATCGGCCAGCTCAAACACGTCAAGATTGGCAGCCCCTCGGGCGCCGCTTGCGGGCCGCAACCTTCCGAGCCCGTACCGCGGGGGCTGGATTGGGACATGTGGCTCGGGCCGGCGCCCTGGTCGCCCTTTACTCACCTGCGCATCCAGTCCCACCCCTGGTATCATATCTCCGATTACTCCCTGGGCTACATCGCTGGCTGGGGCGTTCACCATTGCGACAGCGCCGCGCAGGGTTCGGGGCTCGATGGCTGTAATGGCCTGGTTGAAATTGACACCCGGAGCATCTTCCCCACTGACGGACTCTTCGACAATCCGCAACGCTGGCAACTCCACTACAAGTTCCCTAACGGCGTCACCTGGCACTGGACGGATTGCTCAGGCGAAGGCTGGGGCTCCGTCGCCGGCGCCGATTGGCCTCAACATCCCATGGGCATCACCTTCGAAGGCACCGAAGGTTCGGTCTTCATCTGGCGCGGCGTCGTGGATGCCAGGCCCAAATCTCTCCTCGATGTCCGCATTGGTCCCAGGGACCAGATCCACCTGAACCGACCCCAGGGTGAAGTAATCCCCGACTTCATCGAATGCGTGAAGCGCCGGCTTCGGACTTGCGCTCCTGTGGAAATTGCCCACCGCTCCACCAACCTCTGCTCCATCGCGGCCATTTCCATGCTGCTCAACCGCAAGCTCACCTGGGACATAGCCCGGGCAGAATTTGCGAACGACTCCGAGGCCAACCGGCTCAGGGCCAGAGCAATGCGAGAGCCGTGGTCGTTGTAGCCCGCCGGGAGCCTTGAGTCCGCAATCCGTGGGCGCAGCGGAAAACATCGCGCAGCACAAGGCGGCAGCCTCTGGATGATATGGCGCAAGCCGGCCTTACGGCGGCCGTGCGCTCTGGAATGGAAGCCGGCCGCGTCAGGCGATTCCCCTACACTGCATCGGTAATTTACCTGACTGGACTTCGGCCACATGTGATGGCAGGGTCTCTTGAGCGCGAAAGCACGTTGTTCTTTGGGAACCAATATTAAGATTTGCCCTGCGTTGTTCGTGATCATTGACGGAGAACTCGAACCTTAAACTGAACGATCCACGGACCCAAAGCGATGGGGGTGGCCGACATGCCTTCAATGGAAGTCGAAAACAACCTCGCCGGTCCACATGTCGCTATCAGGTTTAGAGAAATAGTCGGTCACGGCAAAAGCGGGGCTTTTTGTTGTCACCCCGCTCAGCCTGCCGATCCCCGCCCCCGCCTATTGAGAGGTGAACTTGAAAATCGTGGTGCTGCGATAGGTCTTGCCCGGGCGGAGAATAGTTGAAGGGAAATTCGCGTGATTGACGGAATCCGGGAAGTGCTGCGTTTCGAGGCAAAGCGCGGCGTGGTTGAGGTGGTTGGCGGAGAAGAACTGCACGCCGGGCTCAGTCGTGCGCACCTCCAGGCTGCGTCCGCTGGCGGGGTCCTGGACACGCGCGGCAAGCTTGAGCGCGCCGCCCCGGCCATCGAGCACGAAATTGTGATCGTATCCGCCGGGACGCGGCTTGAGCTGGTCAATTCTCGCCCCGATGCGGGTCGGTTGGGTAAAGTCCAACGGTGTACCCTTCACACTGGCGATATCGCCGGTGGGTATCATGCCGTCATCCACAGGAGTGTAGCGCGACGCAGCCAGCCAAAGGATGTGGTCGAGCGCGGTGCCGCCGCCGGAGAGGTTGAAGTAGGCATGGCTGGTCAGGTTGACGGGAGTGGCCTGGTCGGTGGTCGCGGTGAAGTCGAGGCGCAGCTCGTTCCGATCGGTCAAGGTGTAAACCACCTTGGCGGCAAGGTTGCCCGGGAAACCGCTTTCGCCGGCCCTGCTGAGGCGGATCAGTTCCAGGGCGGCGGCGTGTTTGGTGGCGGGCAAAGGGCGCGCCTGCCAGATGGCTTTCCCGAACAAGCCGTGCAGGTGATTTGAGCCGTTGTTGGCGATGAGTTTGTACTCGATGCCGTTCAGGGTGAAGCGCGCGTCGGCAATGCGATTGGCCACGCGCCCCACAATCGCAGCGATACCGCGGAATCCGCCAAGGTATTCTTCCATCGTCTTAACAGACAGCACCACGTTCGTGGTGGCGCCTTGGGCATCAGGCACATTCAGCTCATTGATGATCGCGCCGTAGGTCAAAATCTTCGCCGACATCCCCTTGCCATTGTTGAGGGTATAGCTCTGGACAACCGCGCCGTCCGGCAGCTTGCCAAAGGCGGCTTCGTGAATCGAGGGATCAGTGCCGCCAAACGATGGAGCAAGCATCAAGAGCCATACCGCGGCCACGATGATGAGCCTGGAGATTCCACGCCTCGCATGATATGCCGATAGGATGAGGCCGCCGACAGGGGTCGGCGCTGTCTTCGCCGCGCGCAGAATCCACCGCCCGACGTCAGCGGCTGCTCCGGCGTGACAAATCCGCACCACGGCATTCAGGTGACGGTGCATATTGCGCAGCTATGCTGGTTTGGCGGCCCACTCCTTGAAGAGGCCGGCCAGGTTGGCGGACGCCGGATCGCCCACGTGCAGCACGACCGCATATCGGAAGGTGACCCGCTCGCCGGCTGCAATCGTCCAGGGCTTCTCGATGAAATTGAGGGGGGTGGGCGAGGCGAAACCATAGTCCCGGGTGAACCAGGGAGTAGGTGCCCACGGATTCCGGGGATGGTCGAAGATGGCGATCCCTTCGACGATATCGGGCATGGAGGCACGCTTGCCGTAAAAGTCGCACCAGGCCGATTTCACCCCTGCCGTGCCTTTCTCCCCGGTAATGCCTTCGGCGTTGACCAGGTTGCCGCCGCCTTTCGGGGTGACGTCCAGAGCGGCGCGCATCGAGAACAGTGAATGGTTCGTCTTCTGAACGGTAATCGCTTCCACAGCTTTCAGAGTGATGAGCCACTCGATGAAGCACAACTTGTCGGACGGCGCGGTGATGGTGAGTTTCCGGTCATCTTGCATAATGACGGGTTCACCTGGTTTCTGCCAATCACAGGCGTCGGTGATCACCACAACGTCCTTGGCCGCTTTGGCCAGCTTGGGGCCATTCGAGAGGATTTGACCTTTCTCGTAGCCTTCCTGCCAGTAGTTGCCGCCATTGACCTTGTCGCAGCCAAAAAACAGGGAGCGGTGATGCGGGTAAGGCAAGGTGGTTTCATCGGTGAGCGACAGGCCGCTGGCCGGCCCGGTCAACGGGAACAAGTAAGGGTATTTCTGCGAGCGATGCGCGCGATAACAGGTCAATTGCCGGTTCTGGCAGCGGACCCAGATTTGCGGACCGAGTTCATAAGCCGTGAGCCCGCTGGTGTCCTCGACCGCCGGGCGCGCGGCCGGAGCCTTTGCCGCCGTGGCGGCCATGAGCGATTGGGTCAGTGGGAGCGCGGAAGCGGCCGCGGTTAGTTTAAGAAAGTGCCTGCGATGAAGCTTAATATCCATGCACCTCATTTCGCACACACTCAGCCGCAAGCCAAGACAATTCCCCCCCCCCTATGCCGCCAAACGGCCTCTCCGCCAGCCCAGGCAGTCCAATGCTGCGCCAACGACGAGTGCTTTTCGTCCAGGAAGCAAAGTGCTATTTCTGCTCCCGTCATGAAACGCGCGGCACCAATTGACGCAAACAACCAACCCGTTCCCCTCTCCCGGCTAGCACCCCGCCTTCCCGCACTCGGTGGGGCGGAGGCTGGGAGCGCGGCTCCGGTTAATCCCAATCGGTTTTCATGGCGAAGTAGTCTAGCTCACTTCGCTTGTCTTTCGTTGATTCAGTGCTGCTGCGTCATGCCGATTGCTGCCGAACCGGCAGCTGCCGGTTGGGAAAAGCGTTTCGCCCAGCCCCCAAACGATACGCGCATCCTGAAGATCATCCACAACTGGCCCGACCGATCCGAGGCCCAGGACTTGATAATCAGCAGAATCTGCACGCAAGGCTTCGGCGGCGTGGTCTGCAATGTTTCGTTCGATCAATACCTCGAGAGCGATGCAAAGTGGCAAGCATTCACCCGAGCCGTGAAAGCGGCGCAGCAGACCGGCCTGGCGCTCTGGCTCTATGACGAGCGCGGCTATCCTTCCGGCAACGCCGGAGGCATCACGCTGCGCGATCACCCGGAGTGGGAAGCGCGCGGCCTGCTGGTCGCCACCGCGGACTCGCGAGGAGGTCCCGTGGTGTTGAGTCTGCCGCCAGGCAGGTTGCTGCTGGCCGGGGCGTTTCCAGTGCGCAATGCCAGCATAGACATGACAATGAAGGTGGACCTGGCCAACCACGTTCATGGCGCCACGCTGGACTGGGCAGCGCCGGTCGGGAAATGGCAAGTCCTGGCGATCACCGAGAACCGCCTTTTCGAAGGCACCCACGCCGATGGGAACCTCCATGCCAAAATACCTTACGTCAATTTGTTGATGTCCGAACCCACGGCGCGCTTCGTGGAGGCCACCTACGGCGGGTACGCCAACCACCTGGGCAGCGACCTGGGCAAGTACTTCATGGCCACCTTCACGGATGAGCCATCGCTGATGAGTCTGTTCATGAGGCCGATGCCGTATCGTCCGCTGCCGTGGGCCGGGAACCTGCCGCGCGAATTCCAGAAGCGCCGCGGCTACGCATTGGATGCCTCAAACCTGCCGGCGCTGGTCACAGACGCAGGCCCGGACACGTCGAAGATCCGCCACGACTTCTGGCTGACGGTGGGTGAGCTGGTGTCGGAGAACTTCTTCGGCCAGATTCAAACTCGCTGCCGCCGGCTGCGCGTTCCGTCCGGCGGCCACCTCTTGATGGAGGAGAACATCGCTGGACACGTGGCGCTCTACGGGGACTTCTTTCGCTGCATCCGCCGGCTCGACGCCCCGAGCATTGATTGCCTGACCAGCCTGCCGCCGGAGGTGCCGTGGTTCAGCGCGCGACTCCTGAGCAGCGCCGCCGAACTCGAAGGCCGGCCGCTGGTAATGAGCGAAACGTCCGACCATGGCCAGCGTCATCGGCCCGCCGGGGATTCCCGGCCCAAGCGCACTGTGACGGAAATGGAGATCCGCGGCGCCTGCAATCGCCTGATCGCCGCGGGCATCAATTGCATTACCAGCTATTACAGCTTCACAGATTTGTCCGATGAGCAACTGCGCCGCCTCAACGAGTGGGTTGGCCGCTGCTGCGCGGCGCTGCGTGGCGGACACCAGGTCGCTGACATCGCGGTGCTTTATCCCGCGGAGAGCCTCTGGACCCGGTTCATCCCGTCGCGCCATTGGACGAAGGAGGCCCCCGCCGCAGCGCGGATCGAACACCTCTACCGCGGCGCGGCCGAAAACCTCTTCAACGCACAACGCGACTTTACGTTTGTGGACAGTCGCGCCCTCACAGAAGCGAAAGTCAAATCCGGAGTCCTCGTTCACGGTCAACTCCGCTGGCGCGTTGTCGTCCTGCCCGGCGCCGACACGCTGCCGGTTGCAGCATGGGAAAACCTCGCCCGGTTCGTCCGGCGGGGAGGATCGGTGATAGCGCTCGGCGCTCTGCCGGCCAACAGCGAAAGCGAATTCCCCTCTGATCGGGTCAGGGCGCTGGCGAAGGAGATCTTCGGCGAGAGTCCGGGGGGATCCTCGGTTGAGCGAGAGCCGCAAGCCTGCGCGAACGACAAGGGTGGCGTCGGCATCTTCCTTCCTTTGGGTCTGGACTCCTTGCTGCCGCGGGTCCTGGATGGGTTGTTGCAGCGGGATGTGCAAGTCGCGGCGGCCGCATCGCCGCTGCGCGTCACTCACCGCCGCCTTGATGATCGTGAGGTCTATTTCGTCATCAATGACAGCGCCGAACCATGGGCTGGCCAGCTTGAGTTTGCGGCAGCCGGAACCGGTGAACGCTGGAACCCCGCCACCGGTCGCCGGGAAGAGAATCTGGCCGGCAGGATTGCCCGGCTGAGCCTCGATCCCTACGGCGCAGCGTTCTTCCGCTTTGCCTCCGCAAGACTGCCTCAACGTCGTTCCATCAACCGTTATGCGGTGCCAAGCCTCTCTCTGAGGGCTCTCCCCGAGACAGAACCAACCGTGCGCCATGGCGAGTTTGTTCACGCCGAACTTGCACCGGACACCGTCCATACCCGCCGTGATTCTCGGGCATGGCAAGTCACAGCCATTTTGACCAGGTCCAATGTGGACACACACCTTTTCGCCGAATTCCACTACGCGCAGCCGCTGGACCTCAGCGATGCCGATTGTCTCGCCATAGATACCCAGGTGCCGGACGGTCAGACCACGGCAAATCAGATCCTGGTTATCCTTCACGAAGAGGGCGGTGGCGACTTCATTGCCGAGACAGGCCGTTCTCTAGCCACGCCTGGCTGGGAGTTGGCCCATGTCGCGTTGGACCGCTTCAAACTTGCAGGTTGGTCGCACGACGCTAATGGAGTTCTGGACCTAAAGAAGGTTGGCAACATACGCATCGGCTGGGGCGGTTACCTTGGTGCCGAAGGCGAGAAGGTGCGATTTAGTGTGGCTGAGCCGCAGGCCGGCTTTGTGTTGCGGAAGCAGGAATGAACATGCCGGGACGCCCGGGAGTCTCGAGCTTGTTGATGCGATGGTTGTCAATCCTGCTTCCCTGCCTGGTATTCGTATTGGTGCTGTCCGACTCGCCGAAGTGAGGAGCTTTGCCTGAATGGCCGGGAAGAGCTCAGGGCAGCCTTCCATTGAGGGGACCCCGACCCCGATCGCATTTCGGGTCTGGTGGTGTCCAGCGACGTAGCCCCGGTGATTGATTCCACTGTCAAAGCCGCCACCAAGGCTCTATTTTTGCCGTCTGGCATGCCATGAAGCGGCGAGAATTCTTGAAGTCTGCGTTGACAGCGGCTTGCGGCGGGCCCGCACTCGCCCGCTGCCTGGCTGCAGCCGGCGGAACCACCCGGCCTGACAGCTTGATTCTCAGCGCGCCGCTCACCCATTCGGATTGGGTCCTTAAACCTGGAATCCCGTGGGACGAACCAGGAGTGCGCCACATGCTGGACGCGTGCAAAGCCTGCGGCTGGTCGCGCGTCTATTGGCGCGTGCTGGATGGCGGCCGCGCGGTTTACCACAGCAAGTTGATGCGGCCGGAGGGCCAATGGGACGAGGACAACTTCTGGGAGCCAAAGACCGAGGCGGGGCGCCAGGCTCTCCAGCGCTTCACCCCGAACCTGACCCCCGAGCAACGCGCGGCTGTGCGCGACAAGATGAAGGTCTATGACTACGCGCACTTCGATAGCCTCGACGCCGCGCTCCAATACGGTCATAAGATCGGTTTGCAGATTCATGCCTGGGTTTCCATCAATGAGGACGACCATGGCTGGGGCTTGCAAAGCGAGTTTTCCAAGCGGCATCCCGATTACCGCTGGCGCCATCGCGACGGCAGGCCCTACTTCTCGCAACTGAGCTTCGCCTTTCCTGCCGTCAGGAAGTACAAGCTGGCGATCCTGCGCGAACTCCTGTGCAATTACCCGATTGATGGACTCTTCCTGGACTGGATCCGCACCGGTGATGTCCGGGACAACCCCCAGACCGACCCGAATGGCGTTGCCGACAGCGGTTACGAGCAGCCGCTGCTGGAGAAGTACGAGTCCGCCTTTGGGATTCATCCGCGCCAGGTCCCTAATGACGATGAGCGCTGGGTGCGCTTGCGCAGCGAGCCGCAAACGGTATTCATGCGCGCGGTGCGGAAGCTGGTCCGCTCGCAGAAACACCCCATCCCGGTCGCCGTGATGGTCGGCCATCCCTGGCACTATCGGGGCCTGCTGGACCGGATTGACGGCAACTTGCGAGGGCTTCTGTTGGATGTGGGCGCCTGGGCTCGCGAGGGGCTGATGGATGCCGCGGTCGCCGCGGGCTACTATCGCGACGGGGGCACGCCGGAGATGGCCTATCGTGCTCTGCAAAAGGAAACCGGGGGCAAGGTGGATGTCTGGTTCTATGCCTGGGTTCCCCAAAACCCGGCGGAATTTCAACGCGACTTCGCGCTGGCACAGCGGTTGGCCGCGCAACAAATGCTATTCTGGGAAGCCGACTACATTGACGACCGACCGCAGGCCGCCGAACTCAAGGCGGTGATGTCCCGGCACGCTCGCGATGCTAGCTCGATGGCGACAGGCGCGCGGCTTCGCTCCCGATCCGGTGCGCATTGGCCATCGCCGAAAAGGTGATGGTCGTGGCGGGAATGCTGGGGAAGACGGTGGCGTCCACAGCGTGAACTCGCTGCCAGCCGGGCAGCCGGCCGAGGATGTCCGTTTGGAAGCCCCGGGGCTCCCGGCTCATCGGGAAGCTGCCGCCGCTATGGAAGCTGCGACCCGGCTCTGCGATCTTAAGCATCACCGGCAACGGCAGCGCCCCGAGGCGCCGCGCCTGGCGGCAGAGTTTGAATACCAGTTTCCGCACATGTGCCCTGGCCAAAGGGTTCAGCTCCGCGCGGAGGTCCAGGCGCTCTTTTCCGGTGCCCGCGTCTTTCTTCAGGCAGACGGCGATTCGGGAACTGTGCTGTGAATGAATATATCCTTGAGCCACCACGAGGCGCTCTTGCAGGTCCCGAATCAGGAAGCCCAGCGGACGGCGCAACGGGCCAAATGTTCCCGCCACAGCCTGGCTGATCAGGTCGTTGTTCGAGTAAATCTGGACATGCGCGGTCGTGTCCTGCCCGCGAGGATCCTGAAATTCAAGAAAGGCCTGACTCAGCGCGTGCAACCATTCCTGGGTGGCGCCGCGGACCTTTCGGAACAGCATCATCGGCACCAGAAAGTACTGGCTGTCTTTGATTAAGGCGGGCTGGTCATAGGCGCCCAGAGAACGCAGCAGTATGCGGGTCGTTGGGATAACGCCAGCGGCAAGAAAGGCCCGTGCGCCTCGCCAGCTCAGAGGGCGGCGGGTCGCCCGCTCGTAGCCCAGCACCTCGGCCCCTTGAGCGGATTCGCGGACCTGTTCTATGACCACGCCGGATTGGTAGCTGAAACCGGGATTGCGCAGTAACTGCTCTACCGTGTCTGCCGAGCTGTAAATGTAGCCGTAGGGGCAGCCGTACATGCACAGCCTGCAGTAGCAGCAACCGCCTTCCTCCGACGGGGAATTTCCCCGCACGGCCAACCGGGAGCGGCCAAACCGGATGCCGGCTTGAGCCAGGGCTTCTCGGTGACGTTCCATTCTTTCCAATAGCTGCTGGGTTTGGCGGCTGAGCCGGAGTTCGGTAAAGACGTCGGTATAAAGCGGAAACAGATCCTCCAGTCTGTCGCGGCTGGCCGCGAGGCCGGTGAATTGGAGGACCGCCGTGTAGTGGGGCGCGAGCGTGGAAAGCCTGAACGGCCACTCGCCCAAATCGCTGTCCAGGTAGGGCATCATGGCCGCCCCCCAGACGGTGCTGAGCCCACCCCGAGCCAGGGATGGGCGCAAGCCTACGTCATCGTAGTGAAGCCCCAGATGCTCGTCCGCCTCGCGGTAGGCGAAGTCCGAGCCGTAAACCAGCTTGAGCGGCACGCCACCCACGTCGGGATTCATCCCTGATTGGTAGGCAGCCATGTCCACCGGCGTCCACTCCTCCGGCCGCTTTTGCCTGAGCTTCTCCACCGGACCAAGTCGGTCGGCCTCCAGCGTCAGCCCGGCGTCCAGCATCCGCACCCGCCGGCCGGCGTCCAGCAGGGCCTTCGCGCAAGCCACACCCGCCGGACCGGACCCGACCACATAACAAAGCTCCGGGTCGGAAATGGGCGATTGCTGTTGTACGCCGCGTTGAGCTTCTGTTCGGGCAGGTTCGTCAAACATTGGAGATTCATTCTCCCCGCGAGCCGGGCACCGCACAATCCAAAACTCGGTTTGCCGCTGATCGGCGGGGCAGCGTCCGGCAATCCAGGGAATTTAGAAGCAGACGGGTTTGGCGACTGCCTGGGCCAGACGTCCCAAATATTCCTCGCGGGGGATGGCTATGCCGCCCAATTGGGCGGTAATGGGCGTGAGCATTTGAATGTCAAACAGCGCAAAGCCCTGCCGGCGCAGGTGCTCGATCAAGTGGAACACCGCGACCTTCGAAGCGTTGCTCGCCCGGTGGAACATGGACTCGCCCGCGAACAAGCCTCCCACCGTCACCCCGTAGATACCGCCAACAAGGCGGGGGCCTTGCCAGCATTCCAGGCTGTGGGCGTGGCCCTGCACATGCAACTGTGTATAGGCCGCGATGAACTCGGGACTAATCCAGGTGCCGCGGCGGCCCCGCGCCGGCGCGGCGCAACCCCGCATCACCCGCTGGAACGCGCGGTCAATGGTAACCTGGAATATTCCCTTCCTAATCACCCGCGCCAGGCTGCGCGAGACATGCAAGCCGTCCAACTCGAATATCGCCCGCGGGTTGGGCGACCACCACGTAATCGGGTCCACAGTCCAAGGAAAGATGCCGCTGCGATACGCCAGCAGCAACCGCTCCACGGACAAATCGCCCCCCACCGCCACCAACCCTTCCTCATCAGCCATTCGCGGACTGGGGAACCGGAGCCGCTGATCGAGAATGACGACGGGCATAGTTAGGTGCTGCGTGAAAGGTAAAGGCCAAACGATTGAATAGCGCGGCAGAAATCACGTTTCACGTTTCGTGATTCACGTTTCCCCGTGTAGCGCTTCGAGTAATTGTGACTGGAAGTGGCCCGCCATTTCCATCGCCATGATGTTCTGCGCGGTGATTTCGTTCATCTTCGGGATCTTATCCTCAGGCGAGCCAAGGAGCACCCAGCTTCCTACCCGAATGTCGTTGAGCACTTGCAGGAGCCACTCGACTTCGGCCTGCGCGAGCAACAGGCGGCTGCCCGCTTCGGTCCGCGCGAACCGCCGCGAGTCGGCCAGCATGGCGAGCAAGAGTTTCTTGTTCTCCGCACGCTGCTCCGCCAGCGCCTCGTCCAGCAGCTGTTGGTTCTCCTTCCGGTCCGGCAGCCGGCCCGATTTGGTAAGTTGATGGTGGGCGGGGGGGACGCGCGGATAGAGCTTGAGGATTTGGAGCAGCAGGCCCGTCTCCCGGTGACCCAGGTGGAACAACAGCCGAGTTCTGGAATGTCGGACCAGTTTCATTCGTCCCGCTCCATAGTCGCGTGCAGGGTATATTTCTGGAGCTGGTGCACATAGTGCTCGGCCTTCTCCATGCTTTCGCGCGTCAATACGCTCTTGCCCTGGTTATGAACCTGGAGCATGTGAAACTCGGCCTTTTTGCGCTGCCAGCCGAACACCACCTGGAACACATGCGTGACGTACTGCATGTAGTTCACCGGATCATTCCAGCAAATGACCAAGTAGCCTGGCTCCAAAGTGGACTTTGGCTTGTCCTCGGTCACTTGGACGGTGCCAGGCTGGATAACTGGTGTCGCAATATCCGCCATTGGTCCAAATTAAAAGACGACCTGCCGCTTGTCGAGCCGGGCCCGATCCTGGCGCCACCCTTTGCCAACCGGACCTGAGCGATGGTGTCCCGAAGGCGCAGGCGCAGGAAGCCCGGCGTTTCAACGCCGGGCGTCGGGGCTTTACGTCACAAACCCCCTATTCCTGGCCCAGATAGCCACGCCGGTGCGGGTAATCGCGCTTTTGCCGATTGACTTGGCCCGCGATTTTTGAGGAAGGTATCGCCCGGTTATGGAGCAAACGCAACGCGCACTTCTTTCGGTCTCGGACAAAACCGGAATCGTCCCCCTGGCCCGGACGCTGGCAGAGGCGGGAATAGAGTTGATTTCCACCGGCGGCACCGCCAATGCATTGCGCGATGCGGGATTAAACGTCACGGACCTCAGCGCCTACACCGGCTTCCCCGAAATGCTGGGCGGTCGCGTCAAGACCCTCCACCCCAAGGTCCATGGCGGGCTGCTCTTCATCCGCGGCAACGAACAGCACGAGGCTGCGGTCCGGGCGCACGACATTCAACCGATAGACTTGGTAGTGGTGAATCTGTATCCGTTCGAACAGACCGTCGCCCGACCGGATGTCACCCTGCCGGAGGCCATCGAGAACATTGACATCGGAGGGCCGTCGATGCTGCGCAGTGCGGCCAAGAACCATGAGAGCGTGACCGTGGTGGTGGACCCTGCCGACTACGAACTGGTGGCCGAACAGATCAAGGCCACTGGCCACACCACCCTCGATCTGCGGCGCAAGCTGGCAGCGAAAGTCTTCGCTCGCACCGCAGCCTACGACGCGGCCATTGCGACGCATCTTGAAAGGTCCTTCGGATCCGACTCAACTGCGACTGGTGTGCCGTGGTCCTTGCGGTTGCAGGCGCCCTTGGCGCAGCCACTGCGTTACGGCGAAAATCCTCATCAGAAGGCAGCCCTTTACGGCAGTTTTCAGGAGTACTTTCGCCAACTTCACGGCAAGGAACTCTCCTATAACAATATCCTGGATTTGACCGCGGCGGCGGCTTTGATCTCAGAATTCTCCTCCGCCCCGCCCACGCTGGCGATTCTCAAGCACACCAACCCGTGCGGTTTGGGGCAGGGGGCCAACCTGCACGAGGCCTGGGACAAGGCGTTGGCGACGGATCGCCAGGCCCCCTTCGGTGGCATAATTGCCGTGAACCGCGCACTCGACGCGGCCTGCGCGGAAGCAATCGCCGAGATCTTCAGCGAAGTCATCGTGGCGCCCGATTTCACCGCCGAAGCGCTGGGCGTGCTGCAGAAGAAGAAGAACTTGCGCCTCCTCAGGATGTTGAAATCTCTCGCCACAGCGCAACCGTGGGATGTGCGCAGCGTCGGCGCAGGTTCGTTCCTGTGGCAGGAGCGTGATTTGAAAGTCACTACCGCGGAGAGTCTGAAGGTCGTAACCCGCCGCCAGCCCACCAAACTGGAATTACAGGCAATGTTGTTCGGTTGGCGTGTGGTAAAGCATGTGAAGTCCAACGCTATTGTGTATGTTGCGAACGACCGGACCCTGGGCATCGGCGCCGGTCAGATGAGCCGGGTGGACGCCAGTCGCCTTGCTGTATGGAAGGCTGGCGAAGCGGGCCTTTCGCTCAGGGGCAGCGTGGTTTGCAGCGATGCGTTCTTCCCCTTTCCAGATGGCCTGATTGCGGCGGCGGAGGCGGGTGCGACAGCCGTAATTCAACCGGGCGGCTCAGTGCGCGACGCCGAAGTGATTGCCGCCGCGAATGAGCGCAACCTGGCGATGGCGTTCACCGGCATAAGGCACTTCCGGCATTAATCCCGCCCGGTCCAATTGTCAGTGGAGTAGCCAGTATATCAGCCCGACCTGGCCGAGGGAGATGACCACGATGGCAATCCAAGTAAGCGCTTCACGGAAGCGCAGTCCTACCTGGCGAGCTTCGCCGAGCCAGAACTGGAACTTCAGGGAGCCGATATCAATGGTGTCGCCATTGCGCAAGACAGCGTGTCGGACCGGTTGACCGTTGACGGCGGCCAGCGCGTTGGGCTGAGCGCTAAGCGTAATGCCCTCCGCGGGATCGAAGCTGAGTTGCAGATGCTGATCCCACACCCCAGGTTCTTCCAGTTGCAGGTCCGCGGCAGCGGAGCGCCCGATGCTTACAGGAAAACGGCGGGCCACCCATGCGGTGCCCGCCTTTTTTCCGCTCAGGACTTTAAGCTGAACCATTTACCAAAGCCGGCGCGGGACATGGATCTTGTCACCCGGGTAAACCTCCAAGTCCAACTTTGGATTCTCTAAAGCCTTCGTGCAGTCAATTGTCATGGTCCGGCCGTCCACACGGGTGAGTCGCACCTTGGACTTCTTGGCAAAGTCGGTGAATCCGCCTGACGAGGCAATCGCTTGCAGGACTGTGATCCGGCTATTGTAAATCTGCCGGTTGGGAGCGCGCACTTCACCATCAACGTAATACCAGCGGGTGCTTTCACGGGGAGTCACCGTAACTGTCATGTTCTTGTAGTACTTTGGCACGTAGCGCGCCCGAATTTCTTGCTCCAGCCCCCCTGCAGTTTTGCCAGCAGCGTTAAACGACTGGTTCAACAGCAGGGTAATGGTCCCGTCCTCTTTGATCCTGCCTTCGAATCCCGGAGTGATGACAGGCAAGTCCGCATACACAATTGTTAACGAGTCGCCTGCGCGAAACACCTCCAGCTCAGGACCGGCCACTGGAGGACTGGCAACAGGAGTCGCCGCCGTAGTTGGCTCCAGGGCGACGGCGGGGGCAACCTCCGGGCTGGCGGGCGGTGCGCCGGCCAAGTCCCCCGGCAACTCGGCAAATTGCTGCTGCGACCCCGTCCGGCAACCGGACAGTGCCAAGCCCGCCAGAATCAACGCACAAAGTGCGCCCCAATGTCCCACGTGCTGACCAACAATCCTGATACTCATTGAACTAGAATCCCTCTTAATACTTCTGCTTTATGTCAAGTTTGGCTTTGTCTTCAGTCCCGGCATCCGCGCGCGCTGCCTGCCCCGAGTCCTCACTGCGGTAGTAGTAATCATGGTAATACCCGCTGTAGTAATAGTAGCTCTCGTCCTGAGACATGTTGATGTTGTTCAACACAATCCCCACCAGGTTGCCACCCACCTTTTCGATGAGCTGCTTGGCGCGAATATTCATCGGCTGCGGATAGCGGCGGTATTGGATGACCTGCATCGTCATATCCACTTCGCTGGCGAGAATTGAGGCATCGCTGACACCCATGATTGGCGGTGAATCGAAGAATACGAAATCGTAGCGCTGCTTCAACTCGCTGATGAGGTCCTTCATCTGCGCGGAACTCAGGATGCCTAGAGAACTGCTGGGCAGTTTGCCGCTCGCCAGAAAATCGAGGGTAGGCTGGCTGGTAGTTTGAATCACTTCCTCCAGCGTGTTCTGCCTCAACAAGTAATTAGTAAGACCAATGTTGTTGGTTACACGCAGCATTTTGTGCAGTGTCGGCCGGCGCAGGTCCGAATCCACTATCACGGTCCGTTGCCCGCTCTGGGCGAAGACCGAGGCGAGATTAAAGACCGTGGTGGACTTGCCTTCCCCAGCCCCGGCACTGACGATGGCGATGGTGTTGAGCTTGTCGTCCTTGCGCGAGAACAACAGATTCGTGCGCAATACCCGATAGGCCTCCGCGTGCGGGCTTTCCGTCCCCTCGTCCATTATCAAGCCCACATTTTGCGGAATGACCCCCAGGACGGGGCACTGCAGCGAGCGCTCCACATCATCAATAGTCTTCACGCTGGTGTCCAGGTATTCGATGAAGAACGCCAAGCCAACTCCCACCACCAGGCCGATGATGATGCCCAAAGCGATATTGAGAGGTTTGTTGGGCCGCACCGGACGAAGGCCGGGAACCGCTTTATCCACGATCTCCACCATCATGGTCTTGGGCAGGTCAACATCAATCTTTTCGTAGGCTATCTTCGCGTCCAGAATCTGGCGGAAACGCTTGAGTTCCTCCAATGCGCTCTTTGCCTCGAAATAAGGCCGGGTGAGGGTGGCCTGGGCGACGTCGTTAGTTGTGGCCTTGTTAACTTCCTGTGTCAGATTGTCGAGACTGTTGCTCAGCGACAGCACTCGGGTGTCCAGACCGAGCATGATGCCGTTGACCCGGCTCTTGATCTTGTTGTGCAAATCACTCGCCATGGCCTTGCACTTCGTGACCTCCGCATGTTCCGGGCCGTATTCCTTCTCCAGCATGACCAACCTTTGCTCCGCCACGCTCAACTGTTCGAGCAGAGAACTCAGCAACTCATCCGGGGATGCGGTAGTGATGGCCTGAGCCAGGCCTTCGGGCCCAAGTTCCTTCCCCAGGTTCTTGAGGCGATCCAACAAGGTGGCCTGCTGAACATATGCCGCCTTGCTTTCAATGCGCAGACTTTCGAGCTTGCGCAGCGTATCTGCCGTCATCAACGGCGACGGGCCATCTCCGCTTGCCATCGCATCCGAGATGTTTAACTCCTTGCGCAGCGTTTCCACCTTCTCCTGCGCTTTCTTGACCTTGGCTTCCTGCTCCGCAAATCGATCTTCCAGCGCTTTGATGCCCCCCTTGCTCAAGCGAGTACGTTGCTCCTGCCGGTGCTCCTTATAGGCCTCGGCCACAGCATTGGCGATCTTTGCAGCCTCATCGGCCTTCTCACTGAAGACGCGGATTTCAATGAGGCTGGTGTTGCGCACGGGACGAAGATCAATCCTCCCTTTAAGCAGCGTGATCGTTTCCGAAGTCTTGAGACGATCACCGCTGGCATACTTCTTACCCCATTCCCTGTTCAGATCGAGGTCTTCAATCACCTTACCCAGAATCACCTCGGATTGGATCAATTCGAATTCGGTCTGGATGAAGTAGGGATCATACCCAATCATGTTCCCGCGACCGCCCAACTCAGCTATGTCCGACTGGTCGCGCTCAATCTTAATCCGGGCGCTGCTGGAGAAGGACTCCGGCAGAATGAAGGTTACCAGCGTGGCCGTAATCACAACCAGCAAGAAGACCGCCAAGATCACCGTCTTGCGAATGCGAATAATGCGCCAGTAATCCAGGAAATGAAGCTTGGTTTCCTGCGGCGGGGCGACTTTCAATGGATCCATAAGTCAAAGAAAAAGGGGGCCAGTTGTGACAGTCCAGCCCCCTGTCAATTCAGGTCAAACTTGAGTTAGTAGGTGCCGGTGACTCCGATGTAAACCCTGTTCCGGTCATAAGTGTTTTGAATGTCGGAATCCAACTTGTCAAAATTATATCCGAACTCAGCAGAAAAGTTGGGTGTAAACCGATACTGCAAATTGACGCCCACGGTGTAGAAGTTGTCGGCTTCGCCATCGGATTCCCCCCCATAATAGGTGGAGTTTTGATATTGGCCTATAACAGTGCCGTAAAGTTTTGGCGTTATCCGGTGGGTCACCGCGCCAAATATGCTAAAAGAATTCGCATTGAGCGTCAGGTCGCCGGTCGTGAGATCCGGCCGGAATTGATAGGTCGAAGTTGCGCTATAGTCGTAACTAGCCCCGACCTGAATATGGCTTCCCGGCGCGTAAATGTATTGGAGATTGGCCATCACATAGGGGCTGGCCGTGTCCTGACCCGCTGGATTGTGATAATACTCGGTATACCGCCCACCTGCTCTGAATGAACCGGTCAAGTCAGGCCGGAAATTGTGGTCAAGCCCAGCATACCCATAGTACGACCGTGCATTCCTGAAATCACTTTTGGCAAAACTGTTTCGCGTCGGATCCCACCAAATCTCCTGATCTGCCGTATAGTCCGTGTCTCTGTACTGAAATCCAAGAACGCCAACCGTCTGGGGCAACAATTGATAACGCCCGTCAAGATGGGCCACATGGTCCATATAGTCCGACAGCCCGGAAGTGCTGGGAATGACAGTGGGGCCAGCTGCTATCGTATAATCATCCTCCTCATAATCATACAGGGTATTGGCGTAGCCCACCTCAACCCCAAACTTCGGCGTCATCTGGGCCGAGAAATCAATTGAGCCGAAATTGCGAACATTGTCCCCCGAAATGCGTTGAAAGCTGTTATAGCTATTCCCCGCCCGCAAAAAATCGGGCTCCTGCCCGATGACGAAGGAATCCCTTAACCGCACCGAATACCGCTCGCTGAAAGCATGACTGAGGGCAGCGCTAAAGTTGTGAGTATGGTCATAATGATCTGTCTCGAAGGCCGGCTTGGTATCGTAGTATTTCATCGAATATACGTAACCGAAACTCAGAGTGGTTTGCTCCCACGGAAAAACAAACTGCAAAGATGGGCTGACCTCGATGCCGTAACTGTCCCGGTGAGCGCCGGCGGGAAGAACAAAATCGTCCGGAAGCGTGCTGACGTTGTCGTCATAGAATCCTCGCAGCGTGGCAGATAGACTCCAGGGTTTGCCAGATTCTGCCGTCATACCGGGGAGCGACGCGGCCTGAAGACTAGAGGCGCCAACGGCAACCAAACCAACAGAGGCAACGATTCTTTTCATAGATTAAGTTTAGCTTGTTTTACACCCAACGATGAACAGTGCCAACAGTAAAAGCTGCACATTTTTACCGAAGCGGGCGAGCGGTTGTCAAATAAATCTTCACTTTTCTTGCCGACCAGCAAAATGGCACAATGTGGATCACTCTCGTCCACGTTCTCACAAACCACCGAGCGCAACTTCACGCACGCCAAAACCAGGCCCGGCCGTCCTGCAACCGGCGAAACTACACGCTCTAATTGGGGAGCCTGCGCAAGCCACCATGGCACACAAAAGACCCAAGACCATTGACCGATTCAGCCCTTATTCGTTCAAATCTCCTTCCCCATTTATGGCGGAGGGATGATCAGGCGCTGCCCGACCTGTATGCGGCGCGGATTCACTTTCGGATTGGCGAGCATCAGCGCCTCCACCTTAACACCATACCTCCGGGAAATCAGGCTCAGCGTCTCACCCGCCTTGACCGTATGCGTCCGGGAAGGCGCCGTAACTGCGGCCGCAGGTCGGGCGGCGCTGGTTCCGCCGGATGACGCAATCCCAGGCGACCCCGGCTGGGCCCCTGTCGCTTGGGTTGCGCGCACCACCGTCAATGCGGCTCCGGACCGATTAGTTAAGATCTGCAGGCGCGTGGCCTCCGCGCGCAACTTGTCAACCTCCTCGCGCAAACGCCTGTTTTCCTCAGCAAGTTGCTCCAAATCCCGCTGCCGCTTGTCCAACCCTGGGGCAAGGGAAACTGCCTGCGCCAGTTGCTGTTTACAGGCCATGATGTGGTTCGTGACCATCTGCTCCTTGGGCGAGTTGGGGTACAGCTTGAGGTAACGCTCGTAATGGAAAATGGCAGCAGCCGGGTCCGACTCCTTCTGGTCATAGAGCCAACCTAGCTCAAAGTGGGCTGAGGCCGATTTGGGGTTCACCTCCAACGCCTTCTCGAAGGACTCAATGGCTCCCTTGAAATCCATGGTGTTGACGCGGCTTCGCCCGGCCTGAAAATGCGGCTCTTTCTCTTCATCTTTCGGCGCGGAAGGCAGGCAGCCGCTCAACACCAACACGGCGAGCAGGTATAGCCCGACCTGAGAAAGGCCCACTGGAAAAGTCATGGTGTGAGACTAACAAACCGGGCGGAAACCCGCAATCAAACGAATGGGTTTTCCTTGATCCCCACCACGCCCGGATGCCGGGGCACATACAGAAGCCCGCCACCCAAGTACAACCAGCCAAGTGCCACATGCGCAACTCCGACCACCGTCAGCCCCAAGGCGTCAATTGTCCCACCTCCATACAAGAACACGGCCAGGCACATCACCAACGCTCCCGGCATAAGCGCCGCGCCAGCCAAACGCCACGCCGCCCCCAGGCTCAGGGCCCGATTCGCAAAGAATCCCGCCAGCCACGCTGGCAGACAATACGCCGTCGCCAAACACCCCCAGCTTGCCATCAGTGCCGCCACCACCAGAATACCCACGATGGCCAGAATTGCCGGCGCCCAGGCGCCCCACCACGGTCGGAGTTCTGTCTGGCTAAACGGCACCACCCACGTTGGCGGGTACACACGCCTCAGGAAACCGAACAGAGAGTAGACCTTCAAATCCGTCCGGCCAAACTCCACCTGCACATGGGCCGGCGAACGCGCCTTGCCGCTGTGGTCGAGATCCACGATGAACGCCAGGAACCGCCCCTCAGCCAGACGCACAGGTGAATCACCGGTCCACTCCAACCGGCCGGAACGAAGCTCGCCTTGCGCCGGCAGCTGAAGCACCGCCTCGCCGATGACGGGGAACCAAGACCTTTGCACAAACCAGATCACACTGCCCGCCGCCAGCAGCGCGACGAGGGACTGCACCAGCAACACCCGCCCCATGGTGGCGTCAGCGAATGCCGCCACTCCCCGCAAGGTCAGCGGTTGCCAGGCAAACCTCGGTTCTGGATCCGATGCAGTCAACGATACGCCCCCGCGTGTGCTGATGCCACCCGGCGGAGAAGTGGTCTCATAAGACGACCGGCGCCGCCCCGTCCACATCTCAAGTCGCGGGCGATTGCGAGGCCGCCGGGCCCGGCGGCACAGGCGATTGATTGGGCGGCGGGGCGAGAACCACCGGCACTGGATAGCGCAGTTTCATCACGTCATCCACCAACACTTCCAGGTAATAAGTACCGGCCACTTTGAACTCCACCTGGCCGAACACCGTCACATTGGTGGCGTGCTGCCCGGCATCTTTCAGGACAAACTTCACCTCACCTTTGCGCAGCACCGTGGTTTGGTCGGGCGCGATGAACCGCGTGGTCTCAACAAACTGACCTACGCCCGCGGTCCAGCGATTAAACACGCCCAGCTTGAAAGCCACCACCGGCAGTTGCGGCACGCGAATGAAACTAATCACGCCGACCAGGAAGAAGTTGCCATTGGCTTCCTGGCGGACTTCTTCGCACAACAGCGAGCACTGCAAATCAGGCAAGATTCGGGTCGGGTTCATAAGAAATCGGTCCTACCTCCTGGCTCGCTCTGCCGCACGCACGGTATTTTGCATCAGCATCGCAATCGTCATCGGCCCCACCCCGCCCGGATTGGGTGTGATCCGGCCAGCAATCGGCTGAACCCCCGCGAAATCCACATCGCCCACCAACCGCGTCCCGCCTTTGGCCGCCGGATCGTTGACCCGGTTGACCCCCACATCCACCACTATCGCGCCCGGCTTGACCATGTCTGCTTTCACAAACTCCGCCACCCCCATCGCCGCGACCAAAATGTCTGCCCGCTTGCAGTGCGCCCGGATATCCCGTGTTGCGGAATGGCATATGGTCACCGTCGCATTGGCATACCGGTCCTTCTGGCACAGCATTGCGGCCATTGGCTTGCCGACGATGTTGCCCCGCCCCAGCACCACGACTTCTGCCCCGCCAATCCTGACTTCCGACCGCGCCAGCAACTCGCGAATGCCCGCCGGCGTGCACGGGAGAAAACCTGTCGGGTCTCCCAGCATCAGCTTGCCCACATTTACCGGATGGAATCCGTCCACGTCCTTCTCCGGGAGCACACTGGAATAGACCACGGCTGCCCGGATTTGGGATGGCAGCGGGGCCTGGACCAGAATACCGTGCAGACGCTCATCCGCGTTCAGCCGTGCCAGCAGTCTTAGCAGTTCGGCTTCGCTCGTCTGCTCAGGCAGGACATGCGTCTCAGTGAAAATGCCCAGTTCGGCACACGTCTTCTCCTTCCGCCCTACGTACACCTTCGAGGCGGCGTCCTCGCCTACACGCACAAAGGCCAATCCCGGCCGCAGGCCGGACGCCTTCAACGTCGCGATGCGTTCGACCAGCTCACCTTGCAGTTGCCGGGCAATCGCCCGCCCGTCAATCAGGTTCGCCGGCGTCATTCCTCCACGACCTGGATCTTCTGGATCGTGAGCACCGGCGTGTTCCCCCAGCGCTCGTCCAGGCTCTCCTCACCCGTTACGACAATCCGCAAGCCTTTGTAACGCCGCAAGTCCAGTTGGTCGGAGGTCGTGTACAGGTAGTCGATGTTCCTGCCGTTGTCGGGGCTGACGAGCGCAAACCGGGACGGCGCCTGGATGCTGGTCATGCCGCGCACAATGCCTTCCCGCTGCACAATTCTGGGCGGCGGCGGCTCTTCGAACTCGGGAGTTTCTGGCTCCGCGGGAACCTCGGGCGTGGTGGCCACCACCGGCGGCTCCGGCACCGGCACGCTCGGCGCTTCCGTCGGCGGCGGCGCAACGGGCGGCACCACCTCGACCGTGGCCGGCGTCGGAGCTGGCTCCGGCGGCGCCGGCACGGGCGGCACTACCGTTACAGCCGTCGCAGGCGGCACGGGCTCCGTGGGCACTGCGGCCCCTTCCTGCCTCAGGTATTGCGCCGCCACGAACGCATAAGCGTCGGCCGGCGGCTCAATCTCCACCCAGTCTTCTTTCGTGGTGATTGCCTTCACAACGTCCCCCCGCTTCAACAGTCCGATCACGCTGTAATTCTCGCCCGGCCCGCTCCGCAAATTGAGCCTCCGCGGCAGGACCGCTTGGGTGGCGGGATTGATGAACATGCGGTGGACCCACACGTGCGCCTTGGGCGGCAGCGCAATCTTCGCCCACGCCGATGGTTCCTGCGGCCCGGAATTATTCCGCACAATCTCCTCAATCACCATGACCGTCTGGTCCTTGGTCACCTGCGTTACCACCTCGCTCTTGAGCTTGGCCTGGCCGCGCACGTTCACGTTGCTGGCCACGACCACCGCCGGACCCGGCACCAGCGGCACGGTCCTCAGCTCGGGCAAAACTACCTTCTTCTTGGCGGCCGCTTTCTTCACCGGTGCCTTCTTCGGCGCGGCTTTCTTCTTCACAACCGCCGCGGCGGCGGGAGGATTGGTCGTCACCGGCGCGGGCGTCAGGGTTGCCGCCGGCGCAGCCGCCGGTGTTTGAACCGGAGCGGGCGAGGTTGGGGCAGCCGCCTGTTGCGCCAACAAGCTCGTCGAAAGCATTGCCCCCAGTATTAGCCAGTAGTTCTTATTCATAACTCAGCACATTAGAGATTTAATCTCGGGTTCTGTCAATGTCCGCCATTTGCCTAAACGCAGCTCGCCCAGCTTGATCTTCCCGATCTGGACCCGCTGTAAACGCTTCACCGCGATCCCCTGCGACTCGAACAGCCGCCGCACTTCCCGGTTCTTGCCCTGCGCCAATTCCAACTCCACCACACTCTGGGAGTGTCCGGCTGAAATCAGCCGCACCCGGGCCGCCTTCAACTGCTCACCCTCATGCCACACGCCGCGCGTGAACTGGCCCAGCGTTTCTTCCGCCACCCGCCCTTCCACCGTGGCGACATACTTCTTCCTCACCCCGTAGCGGGGATGCGTCAGGCGCAGGCTGAACTCGCCGTCGTTAGTCAGGAACAACAGCCCTTCGCTGCCGTAGTCCAGCCGCCCCACCGTATGCAAGTGACCCCACTCTTTAGGCAGCAAACCGTAAACAGTGGCCCGGTCCAACTCGTCCTTTCGCGAGCAAACCAGCCCGGGCGGCTTGTTCACTGCCACATAGAGCTTTCGCTTCGCGCGAACCGGCTTGCCGTCCACCTTTACCCGGTCGTGAACGGGATCAATCCGGACACCCAACTCCCCGACTGTCCTGCCGTTTACCTCCACCCGCCCCGCGAGGATAATTTGCTCCCCGGCGCGCCGCGAGGCGATCCCTGCCTCCGCCAAAAACTTATGCAGGCGAACCATCGGATTCCAGAAACCACAGCACGAACTGCGGAACGCAGCGACGCAGGACAGCTTGTGCTGTCGCTGACGTCGCGCTCCGCCTCCTCCGCCGGCTTAAGCGTCTTTCTTGGTCTTGCGCAGCCCGGTGATGCGGTCTCCCGCTTTCCACTGGCCGCGTTTCTTAAGCAGTTCTACCCGCTCAAAACGCTTGAGCACGTTTCGCTTGCCGCCCAATGTGGCCGTCGCGCGCAGACTCCGATGCTGTGACATAACTCAAATTCCTACTGCTGTTTGCTTGTGTTTCAACCGCTCCCATGGGAAGCGGAGTGGGTTTGTATCATGCCCACCCCCAGTTGCCAAACGTTTATTTACAGTTCTTCGCGGATTTGCGGGGTGTACCAATAGCGATTCGTCGTTTCGGACGCCCCCTTTTGCCTCCAGCCCCCCCGCCGCACGGACGGCAGCGCCGTTACGGCGCCCGCACGCCGTCGTTGGCTTGCGGTTGGCTGGACTATGGCTTGTTAGTGCAGTCCGGCCCCGGTGTGTATCCCATGGGGAGCGCTCCCCATGGGATACACACCGGGGCCCCACCGTGCCGTCACCGTAACCCCAAGGCAGAGGCGTCGGGGTCAGCGGGGGCTGGAGGAGGCAGGTAGGCAGGAAAACTGTCCAAAATTTGGACAGCGCGCGGGTAGAGGTTGGAACTACCCATTCAGTTCCGGCCGGGCAGCAACGTTGCCCTTGTAATCCCTGTGCCTCAGCAATCCGGGTTGCTCAGGTGGCCCTATCCTTGACCGTCGGAGTTGGCCTCGATCCGGTTCAGGGCCGCACGGCAAAACCGCCAGTCCTGGAGCGAATCAAATGCGGCGAACTGATACACGAGCACAATCAGCCAAAATACGGCCTGGTAACTGCCCTTGGAACACTTATGCCGCAGCCGCCGCTGCGCCAGGAATGCGCCGGGCCACCCCCCAAGCAACTCCAGCATATGGAGCCGCGCCTCGGGCAGCCGCCACGCGCGCTCCTGCGCCCGCCGCTTGTCCGCCGCGTACGCCCAATACGTGAGCGCGCTCACAATCCCCCCGTAAACGCCAGCCCATAGGAAATATCCACCCAACCGCAGCCCGGCCATTACCGGCAGCGCTAGCAGGCCAAGGAGCACCAGCAAGTTCATCACACCTGCGCCCCGGACAGCGCCCGCTCGCGCTCGAGCAATGTCGGGTGTGAGTAATAAAACCCGCTGTAGAGCGGATGAGGAGTGAGGTTGCTCAAGTTCTTCTCGTTCAACTTGCGCAGTGCACCAATCAGCGAACGCGGCTCATTCATGACCTGCGACGCAAAGGCATCCGCCTGGTATTCGTAACGCCGCGACCACCAATGCGCCACCGGTGAGAAATCGGGTAGGAGGTGAGGGTTAGAACCTCACCGTCCTCCCACACCACCGGA
>DAOTCE010000050.1 GCA_035452965.1 Candidatus Paceibacterota bacterium
AGCCTGTGAATAACTTCCATGAAAAAGCCCTTTGCAAGACAGAGAACAACTCCTCGAAGGAGGAAACTTCACCATCGGTGGCGTTGGGTTGGATGCAATCAGCGTCGTGTGCGTCTGCAGCCTCATTGTCGTGCTTGGGTTGGTTCACCACTTTTGGCGCCATTCCCAGATTGGCTTGGCCGTTCGGGCCACCGCTGACGATCGGGACGCGGCGGAGAGCGTTGGCATCCCTGTGCAACGCGTTGTTCTTTGCACGTTCCTCTTCGCAGGACTCGTCGCCGGCATCGCCGGTATCGTCTTGGCATCTTCTTATTCCAGGGTCGACCCGACAATGGGATTTGCGCCCGGCCTCAAAGCGTTCGTGGCCGCACTGGCTGGGGGCCTCCATGATCCTCGAAGGGCGGCGCTCGGCGGGGTCTTTTTGGGGATTGCGGAGACCGTGGCTGTCGTAGTGGGTCTCTCTGCTTACCGCGACGCCCTGGTGCTTCTGCTGCTTGTGTTGATCCTGCTTGGGCAGGCTCAGCTTCAAGCTCGATCACATCTGTTGCGAACGCCCCTCGTAGAGGAAGAGGAGTAACTCCCGCATGTCGAGTTACTGCCAGCAACTGGTGATTGACGGTTCGCTGGCCGTCATCTTGGCGGTTGGGTTGGGCATCACCTATGGCCACGGTGGCATCCTGTCACTATGCCACGCCACGTTTTTTGGCGCGGGCGCTTACGCGGCGGCGTTCTGTGCGGATCTGGTCGGGCAACTGCCTTTGCTCCCGGCTGCGGGATTGATCGTTGCAGCCGGGGTTGCCGGCGCTGTCATAACTGGCGTGGTCGTGGGCGGCGCCTCGCTCTCGCTCAAGGGCGACTTCGTAGCTCTGGCAACCCTTGCGTTTGGAGAACTTTTCCGCACCGTTCTCCTGAACGTGGATTTCCTGGGAGGACCTCGTGGGATTCGAGGGATACCACTTATCACAACCCCTGGATTGGCTGTAATTGCGGCGGCGGTGTCTATACTGCTGGCCAGGATCTATCTCCAGAGCCCCTGGGGGAGGATTTCGGAGGCCATTCGTGACAGTTCCGACTGGGCGTGGGGACTTGCAGTACCTCGGCGGCAGGTCCGCTTTTTCTCCTTTGTCCTCGGCGCCGGTCTCGCCGGCGTGGCAGGTGCTTTGTTTGCATACCGCCAGCAGTACATCCACCCCAATTCATTTGGACTCATGCCGAGCATCACCATTTTGTTGGCGGTGATTCTGGGAGGCCGCGGCAACCTAACCGGATGCGTTCTTGGGGCGCTTGTGGTAACACTTGCCCCGGAATCCCTTCGGGCGGCTGAGGAATGGCGGCCTTTTGCGATGGGGGGGCTTCTCCTTGCCACCTCTGCTTATTTTACTCACGGGGTCCTCGGCAAGCGGCTCTACTTCGACCCGTTCCGCCGGTGGCCATCTGAGAAAGCGAACGGCTCCGTAACCTCGGCCCGTGAACCGGCAACCTCGGATACACTACTAACGCCGAACGCTGTCCTCCGGGCGCGCGACATCACCGTGCGGACTCCTTCCACCGGCATTCTCGATCGAGCCTGCCTCGAAGTCAAAGGGGGCCAACCGCTAGCGCTGGTAGGTCCCAATGGTTCCGGCAAATCCATTTTCGCCAAGGCCTTGGCTGGCATGATCCCGTCGGAGGGAACTCTCGAAATCGATGGCAAACCGATTCCCCTCTATCCGCGCCCACGGGGCCTGGCGCGGCGTATTCTCTACGTGCCGCAGCATCCCCGAGGGTTTCACCGCTTGACCGCGCTGGACAATGTCAGGATCGCGGTGGATCGCAACGCTCGGTTTCCTTCCTGCCTGGCAAGCATTCCATTCGTTACCACCGATCGAGACCGCCAGTCGGCAGACGCAGCTTATACGGCTCTTTCGTGGGTCGGTCTGGCCGACAAGGCGCAGATGACCTTCGCCAAACTGTCTTACGGACAGAGAAAGCGAGTTCTTCTTGCGACTGCTCTCCTGGTTTCTCCGGAAGTTCTCATTCTCGACGAGCCATTTGCCGGTTTTAATAGCGGCCCGGGTGCTGAATCGGAGGCTGTGACCAGTGCCTTGTCGCGTCGGTTAAAAAGCGACCGGTACATCACCATCCTCATCGATCACAGATTAGAATTGCTAAAAACGGTCTGCCCAGCCCTCGCGCTCATTGATGCGGGGAGGATTGTGAAACAGGGGCCGATGGTGGATTTGATCAACACGACCGCGTTTCAAGAACTTTATGAACGCCCCCGTGCTTGAGGTGGAAGGCCTCTCTGTTCGTTACGGCGACGAAACAGTCCTGAACGGCATCTCGTTGACCGTGACCGCCGGGGAATGCGTCGCCATTCTTGGGCCGAATGGCTGTGGGAAAACCACTTTGTTGAGAGCGATTTCGGGGCACATGCGGGCATGCGCTGGCGCGGTTCACTTCCTCGGACAGAACGTCACAAAAATGCCCCCGTGGCGGCGCGCACGCATTGGGCTGGTTCATGTGCTGGAAGGGGGACGTGTCTTCCCGTCCCTGACTGTGGAAGAGAATATCCGCGCCTGTTTGCGCCCTGACAGCAAAGAAGCCAGACAGGCTCTTGCGCATGTCTACGAACTGCTTCCGCAACTCAGCACGGATTCCCTGCGAACACGCCCCGCTGGCGCCTTGAGCGGTGGAGAACGCCAGTTGGTTGTGCTCGGGCGAGCTGTGATAATGCAACCCAAGCTTGTACTCCTAGATTCGCCTTTTTTAGGCGCAAGTTCGCGTTTTCGCGATTGTGCGAAAGGTATTCTTGCCAACTGGCTCAACACTGTTCAATGCCCCGTGCTCTTGGTTGAGCACGACGTGGCCGCGCTCGGCGGAATCGCAACTCGTTTAATCCATCTCCCGTCTTACCAGTCGACCATCGGGACCTTTAGCTGACCCGTCATCAGCTGCGTCGGACGTAGAGCCGAAAGACCAGACGTTATGCCGAGGCCCGAAGCCCATTCGCTAACTCATTCAAAATACAACAAAGTCGTCTCATCGTTGGCCTTTGCGATGGATCAGCTGCAACCGACCTTTTCAGGTCGCGGTAGGCTGGCCCGCCGAGCAGGCCCTCCAAATAGCTCGGCACATCCGAAGGCCTGCACCGGCGGGTGTGGGTGTTCTGCACTTTCCCGCTACCCAACAGCGTGCAGGCGAGCGCTCCCATTCCAAAAACCATCGTCTTCTCACTCGTTACCCGGTTGTCTGCAATCTCGGGCGCGACATGAAAGGGTGGCCCAAAGAGGTCCAAGTTCTGGTCTAGTCGAACCTGCCTGTCCCTGTTTTCGCGACACAATTTATCGGCACCAAGTCTGCCTACCAGTCCGAAGTCAATTAGTTTAAGATTGCGATTGCCAACGACGAAGATATTTCCAGGCTTGATATCCCAGTGGACGAGGCTCTTAGCTCGCCATTTGACCAACATCCCGGACACAAGGCAAAGCCATGAGGCCGCATCCAACAACGATACCGTATGTGGGGCCTTACGAATCCTATCTTCCATGTCTCCTTGCCCCTCCAGCTTCTCCATCAAAACGCCCACATGCCTCTCTTCCCCTTTATCCAAATAGATCCGAACCATCCATGCGCGAGGCGCAGTGCCCCGTGGAAAATCTTTGGGAGCCTCAGCAATTGACTTCAGTGCATCTGGCAGGATCTTCAGGACAAATGTGGACCTCAGGTGGTGCCCCTCGTGCACCGGCCTAGCCGTTCCTTTAAGCGCTGAGAGCAACTTCACCGTACCGCGAGATAGCGGACCATGGCCAAAAGGGTATTGTACGTCCACGATCCAGACCTCTCCATTCTGCCCGCCCTTCAGGCGTTTCTTGAACCGAAAGGCCAATTCAGCGCCTTCCTCTTTCATAAACTCCAATCGCCCCCGCTTGTTCTCGCCCGCGGACGGAGATTCATACGAAGGCACGGGCTCAGCCTTGCACCAGCCCGCAATCAGACTGCCAGCAACTTTCTGGGCTAGCCGCGAGACGTCGTTGCCTCGCCCCATCCCTCCATTCAGGATATCCCAAAGAGTACTGGCTACCACTGCGGATATGGGCGTTGAGTATGTCCAAGCTTCGGCAATCCGTTCGAACGACACCAGACTCTTAGCGCCTCCACCCTGCAGCCAAGCAGATGCAAGCCTACCCCCGGTTCCGACACAGATATACTTACCTTGTGCCCTGGCAACCTCTCCGAACTGCAGCCCGCGCTGCTGTATCCGGACCCTCAGCGCGCGGCAGACGGAATTGGGACACTCCGGAGTATCTGCGACACACGCGCAGGCGACATCGAAGACGTCCCGAGGCCCTCGAACACCACAAGGAAAGGAAACGCGAATCGGCGGAACTGCGCCGCTGTCCCTGTAATCGCTCACTGTCGTCACCAGCGCCGAGCACATTTGGTCCCCAAGGCTTTCCAGGCACAGCGGCGAATTCGCAACGTCAGCACAGAATTCTACTGAATGTTGCGTTGTTCTGCCCATCTTCTCGTGTCGATCCGCGAGAGTCCGCAAATCAAATCGCTGTTTGAACAATGAAAGTGAAAACTGGGACATAAGTGCGGTAGAGTCGTCTTCTGGGACTGAGATTGAAAATGAACGAACGCTCTCCGTCACCCTCTTAAAGTGAATGGACAATGTGCCACTTCCGTAATCAAGTCCAATAGTGGTAAAGGAAGGTGCATCTTCTTCCTGGGGCAAGTACTGTCGCAGAACCGCACGCTGCCGAGCCGTCAGGCGGACCTCGATGGCTACAATCCCATGTGTATTGCGCTGTTCCTGCTTGTGCTGCTGGGTAGGAATACGCCCGACCATTTTCAGCTGTGCGTAAGGCACATTACCGCCGGGAAAGGATGCAAAGGCATCTATCTCGGGCTTCGAAAAGGCTGCCTCGATACGTAACAGTGGCTCCGGTCCCTGAGGCTTATGATCCAACACAAAGTATGGAGCCGCAGACAAAGTCGAAACCCCAAAGTCTGGCAAGAGATCAAGCGGTCTATCGGTGAAGTTAGGTGAAACATCAGCCAGTTTTCCGATAAACTCACCCCATATTCGAGCTGCTTCTACTAGCGCCTTGCTCACGTTCGCAACGCCAGGCATCGGTCTCTTGAGCGCAGACCTCGCAGCCCTAGCAACTGCTTCGCCCAAAGCATCCGGATCTCCAAGACGATTCCATTTCTGACCCAATGTATTCTTAAGCGCAACAACATAGCGCGCAATGTCGTCAGCATCTCGGTAAGAGTGCTTGAAGAGCCGGGAAGCCTTCAACTCATCGACCGAAAGCACGACATCGAGAAATCCTCTTCCATCTATCGCGTCTATGCCGGCGCTTGAAAGAAAGCGAAGACAGGCAAGTTCCTCCAGAAACCACGACAGAAGGAACATGGCGCCAGGTTGATTCTTCATACGTCCGCGAACACGATATAGGTTTTCGAGTCGGACAGGTGTTTGGTAGGGAAATACAATCAGGCGGAAGCGCGAGGAACTCGATTGCTCATCGAACCTCGCGAGCCGAGCAGTAAGGACGTTTGAGCGCTCAGTGACTTCGGCCATTCCGACCGTCGTCATGCCATTTGGAAGGAGAACGCCCAGGAGGTGTGCTGGTGCAGCAATTAGGTAAGTCCCAAGGGGGGTGTCACGTTCTCTCCAGACTACGGTTGTCTCATGAAGTCGCATAATCGATAGCCTCGCAATTAACCACTCACTGGTACTGTGCAGAATTGTTTCTCATCTTGACCCGGTCGACTAGTACCCAGTTGATATCTCTGCCCCAAGAATTGTGAGCGGTGTCGGCACCGAGTCGCGTGCGCTGCAAGAGCGCTAAGTTGAGCCATTCGCATTTCGGCCCTTCGGAGAGTGCAGTCTCCGTAGGGCGGTGTGACTACAAAGCCGAGGGCAAGATCGGTTTCCCGCATAACTTCTTCGGCCCGCCCTTGAAGATCCTCGCCCATCGGCGTGTCAATCTCCACCGTGCAACGGCTCCAGCAGACCGAGCCGATTGCGCCGAGATTCCGCTCCACGAACTCGAATGAGGCTTGAAGGTCCTCTGCGGTTTCGTCGGGGAAGCCGTACATCATCAATAACCGGCTGTGGATGCCGGCCTCAGCCGAGGCTTCCAGAATGCGGACGGCACAGTCGTGGTCCACCCCCTTATCGAGAGCCCGCAGGATTCGGGCGCTGCCGCTTTCAAGACCCCAATGAAGCACCGTGCAGCCGCCATCGGCCATGCTTCGCAGAACATCACGCGTGAACCCGTCCTCGAACCGGCCAAACGCCCCCCATGTGAGTTGCCATCCGCTTTCCCTGACGACCGACGATACACGACGCGCCAACGGCACCGACATCGAAGGATCAACAAACGCAACGTGATGTGCTCCATAAGCCTCCACCAGTTTCCCGACGCCTTGGTGGAGTTCGTTCTCGGGACGCAGTTCGTATCGCGGTTCCAGGACGGGATAGCTGCAAAACCGGCACTTTGCCCAGTAGCAACCACGCGACGCCCTGAGCGGTAGGTGCCCCGGTTCGGCGTAGGTATCAAGAGGCAAATCGCTAAAGTCCGGCCCTGGCAGTTGCCGGAGCGGCACCCACCCAAGCGGCTTAGCAAAATGCATGACGCGATGAGCAATGGGTGCAGGATCTTGCCTTTGGCGTATTGCTTTCAGCATCTCGACGAGAACTGCCTCGCCTTGATATGGAGCAAAGAGGAAACCCAATTCACTAAACCACGGGACTTGAGCAATCCGTTCGCGCAGGTGCGTTACCCAGGAACCTCCGAAGACAATGCTCATGTTCGGCCATGCTCGGCGGGCCTCAACGGCCAGGGCGAAGGCCGGCACGACCTGGTTGGGAGCCACCACCGAAATGCCAATCAGAACGGGGTCGTGAAACGCAATACTGGGTAGCAGATGATCGCGAGCAAAGGCTCGCCAGGGGTTACCGGGCTCGGTGACGACCTGCTCAAAGAGCCGGCTCGAACTAGTCGCGGCATGGCTATGTGAGATGTCCGCAAAATACTTATCGTGGTACCGCAGGGCTTCATTTACGGGGCGGCCTGGAATCTGCCGAAAGCTTCCAAACGTCCGTGCTACAAGCTCGTAGATGGGGCTGCCTATGGAAACGCGGTTAAACCACTTTTCGAACTCCTCAGGCGACATCTGTGCCGCCTTGTGGGCTGCCGCTCCTTCTTCGAGGGTGAGGGAGCTGTCGCGGCAACGGGCAATGCACTGCTCATGAATGCGCCTAACCAGCCGGGAGTCTTTCTTGAAATGATTCCAAAACAGGTTGTTCGCATCCAAAAGATGTACAGCGCATCGCTCTTGCCGCAGGTAGGCGGCCAGCACCGGACCGGCCATGTATGGCGCTGCCACTTCCCACACCGGCGGGAAAACCAGAACACAGCCGCTCTTCACTTGGCAGGATGTACGCTGAACCAACATTCTGAATTCTCAATTGTGTGGACGACCGCGTGCCTCCGTCCCGAAACGCCCTGTAGAAACGCACCCAAAATTCCCACATGACAGTCGCAGGCGGAATATCTTGTGTTAGAATCCTCAAACCTCGCACGATTCTCTTTCAGGTAGAGACAGCCACGGCAGACAATATTTCCGCTACCAGGGTCGTGGCGTATTGTTCCGCCCAAGTACAGGTCCAGACACAAACAAACGGCGCAGGTAAGATCAGCGGGAAGGCGCTGATTCAACGCGCTCCAATCCACAGACGCCAGGACGTGCTCTCGCCATGCGTCAGCGAACGAGATCTGTACCGGCTTACTCATGACGTCTCCTCTCCAATGAGTACAGGTGAGCATCGCACTTCCTGGCAACAGGATTCCATTCGAGGCTGGCCTCGGTAAACAGGCTATCCTCGACTGAAACTAGGTCCGCGAGGGGCATGGTCCGCGACACAGCCCTAACAGCACCCCGCACAAACCGCCAACGGTGGAACAACGGAGGCGTGCCGTTCGGGGATGCGTCAACTGGGACACCCAGCACCAGCCGCCCTCCAGGACGTAGAACCCTGGCTAATTCCCGTATGGCTGTCCGCGGACCGACGAGGTGCTCCAGAACGAACAAACAGAGTACGCAGTCGAAGGTCCCGTCCGGGAACGGAAGCGACTCGACCATTCCCGAGATTGTGTGAGGAGGAGAAATATCCTGCCCGTTTGAGGCAGGGAAAGTTGGATCAACGGCCCACCCTTGGCAGCCGACGAAACAGCAGCTGGCATCGACGGTCCCTTTGCCCCCAACCTCGAGAACAGCAGAGTCACGAGACAGGTGCGGCAGGCAGTCGGTGATCTCATTCAGGAAAAGTCTGGAACTGCTGAGCGTGCAGCCGTGAGGCCCTAGGATAGCAGACAGACACCGATATGTCTTGGCGAGCCATGCAGACAGCACATCCTCGTACGAATCTCTCAGGGCTGGCAGTCCACCAACTGCCTCTCGTGCTTTCGACCAACTTCCGACCGCAACGCCGGAGCGGTGCCACGCAGAGTCTTCAAGCCAGCCCGAGGGCAGAGTGGCTGCATCCCAGCAGCCCGCCGGGCTGCCGTCCTCCGCATAGGCAAATACTACTTGCCGGCCGCTTGCCAGCTTTTCATGAACACAGAGAACCGCATCATGCTCGTTGCCGGTCATCCGTCGTTTGGGGCGTTCCATCGCCACTCTGATCACTCACCACACGAAGTATTTTGAGATCCAGACAATTTGAAAGGAACTCCAGGATTTCTTGTTCAATCGCCATGCTTGACTCGCCATACCCCGCTGCAACGTGCTCGACCAGCTCACCGACCGACAGAGGCGAGTCGAGATTGAGCAGCAGGAGAGCTCCAGTGGGACTTACCTCGAACGCCTGACTGGTCCCAAAAGCGCATACGAGATGCCCCTGAGGATATGTTCGGAGCTGGACATCCTCCTCCAAAACTACCACCGACGACTGACCGACCGTCGGGCTCACGGCTTCTTGGGCTCGGAGCAGCCTCCCTTCATTTCACTAATGTCAGAAATGTGACGGTCTGGCGAGCTCGCGCTGAAAGTCGTTGGTGTGGTCAACTCACCCAGGCGAAAGAGCGGGCGCACTGTTGGTCGTTCCCACGTTGATGGCCTGTTCTCAACGTCCTTCCAAACACGAATCGTCTTGTTCATTGCCCTGGTCTGTTTTGGCGCTTGCCGCTCTTGTCAAAAAAAGTTCCACATCGTATGCATGAATCACGGTTCCTGTCAAATATATCTTCAAGCAACAGATCTTCACACTGGATGTTATCCCGTCTCCCGTTGTCTCCACCCCAGATGACCCCAATTGGCGCTCGCGTGAGCTCTCAGCCTCTCAACTCTCAATCATCAACCAGCAACTCTCAACCTACCGTTCACAGCCTCTCCCAAACCCTGAGCAGACGCTCCCGCAGCCCTTTCGGCTTCACCTCGTTCAACATCTCCCGCATTTCCTCCTTCGCCGTCTGGTGACCGTTGGTGAGCAGCTTGGGCATGGCCGACCCCGTCAACAAAGTCGGCATGGCGCCCTCCAGGGCTACGCGAAAGTCCTCCTGTCCCGGCCGGAAGTAGTGCTTCAACACCACGTCGGTAGTCCGGTGGCCGGTCACCCGCTGCACCAGTTCCAACGGCACACCCGCCGACAAAGCCAGTGTCACCCAAGTCACCCGCAGACTGTGGAAGTCCCGCACACTTGCACGCCTCAGCCCGCCCGCTCGCGCCGAGCGCAACACCGAATCGTCCGCCTTCAGGGCCCTCGCCACGCTGCCCGCGCCAGCCTGCCACCGCACCACCCTGCACCCGATCGCCGCCGCGATCTCATTCAGGTAAACCGAAACTGAACTCTGGCTGACGCCGGCCGCCTTGGCCACCTGATCGACGCTGCCCCCGTCCATGTAAAGGCCGAACACCCGCACCAGGCGCTCCGTGCGCTCTCCCGCTGGCAGCCCGCCGAGGTAAGCCTCGCCCCGCTTCCGGACCTCCTCAACCGGGACCTCCACCCCTTTGCGCCCCGCAGCCCCCCCGCCCGCCAATGCAGTCCAAAGCACCTGCTTCACCCGTCGCGTAATGCCGTCAGGATTCGAACGATACATCGCCGCCGCCTCAGGGAACACGAAGCCCTCTCCGTGATAGGGCTTGCTCTCCGAACGTGCCGCTTCCTCTCCAACGCCCGGCCCTCTGACTTCGGCTTTCAGCTTTCCAGACTTCAGCTTTTTAGCCGCCTTCTCCGCCCTCTTGAGTAGCTCATCCCGCAGCCGGCCAAAGATCGGGATGCTCACCGTCCCGCCGGTCTTCGCCGTCTTGACCGTCACGAACCCGCCTCGCAAATCCACGTCCTTCCACTTGAGCAGGCAGCAATCGCCCCGGCGCATCGCCGTGCACATCCCCGTCACAATTATTGGCCGGATAAAATCGTCGTCCTTCGCGGCTTCCAGGATCGCCTTCAATTCTGCCGCCGTGAACGGCTGTCGGAACACCGTCGCCTCGTCCCGCGTCACCAGCCGGTCGAACGGATTAGGCGCGCCGCTCGGCAACAAATGTCTGAACGCCGACCGCAGCAGTTTCAGCTTCTTGTTCCACGTTCGTCCGCTCACCCCCCGATCCTTCTCGGCCTGCATGAACGCGGCCACGGTCTCCGGGTCCGCGTGCGCCAGGTCCGTTGCTCGCCGATTGCGCGACCGCACGAACGCCACCAGCCGCCCCAACGTCTTCCGTCCTTCCCGCGCGTACTTGTCCGCGAGCGCCCGTCGGCGCGCCAGCCCGGCCCACTCTGTCTCCAGCTCCAACAGCTTAACGTCCCGCACCTCTGTGCCCGTCTTGAGAGCGTACAACTTCTCCATCAGCCGCGCCGAGTCCCGCACGGTTCGCGCCTCGGCTGCCACCTCCTTCAGCCGCAACGCCGCCGCACCCCGCGATTGCTCGAACGCCGCGTCCCCGCGGTCACGCAACCGCCCCGACGCCGGCGGGGTTCCCGTCATCTTGACCCCGAGGTTTACGCACTCCCGCCGGCCGTTGACCATGAACCGGCCATACCAAATTCGGCGCGCTTCTCCGTTGGCTTCGGTTCGCATTTCAAGGTGCATAATTCCTTTTCTCCACGTTGGTGATCAGTTTTCGGACCAATTGTAACCCCCTGAACACTACCGAAACCAACAGTCCCCAACAAGGAAAAAAGCCAACAAAGTGGCCAACATAACCGGTTAAAAACTCTCCTCTATTTCCTCGATTATGCTGAAAACCTCAATAAATAAGCCAAAAAGCTGGTACGCGAGGCGGGGGTCGAACCCACAACCTTCGGCTCCGGAGGCCGACGCTCTATCCAATTGAGCTACTCGCGCAAACCGTCACGAGCTTAGGCCAACCGGGCACTCAGGGCAACCTGTTTTCGGGAACCTTCAATACTTCGGCACGGTGGGGTCTATTTGTTCGGACCAGGCAGTAATACCGCCTTTCACGCTTTTGAGTTGCTGGAAGCCGTGTTCGCGCAGGAATTGCAGGGCCTGTAAGGAGCGACCGCCGCCTTTGCAATGGAGATAGTAGGCTTGGTTCGGATTCAACTCGGCGAGCCGCTCGGAGAGCTTGCTGAGGGGAAACAAGTGCGCGCCGCTGATGCGAGCGATTTGGTATTCATCCGGTTCACGGACGTCGAGGACCCGGATGCCGAGCTGCGGATTGTCCAGGGCGCGCTTGAGGTCGTGAACGGTCACTTCGTCAGGGTGCATGGTAGCTGGGTCAGAAATCGGCTGGGCGCCGCAGAAAACCTGGTAGTCAATGAGTTGTGTGATTACGGGCTTGTCACCACAGAGCGGGCACTGGGGATCGCGGCGAAGCTTGAGCTCGCGGAACCGCATATCGAGGGCATCGAACAAAAGCAGGCGGTTGAGGAGCGAGGTGCCACGGCCAAGAACGAGTTTGAGGATCTCGGTTGCCTGAATCAGTCCGATAATGCCAGGTAATACGCCAAGCACGCCACCCTCGGCGCAGCTCGGCACGGTGCCGGGTGGCGGGGGCTCGGGATATAGGCAGCGATAACACGGCCCGCCCAGATGCGGCGCAAAGAGGCTGGCCTGCCCCTCGAAGCGGAAGACGGAGCCATACACGTTGGGCTTCCCAAGCAGGACGCAGGCATCATTGGCAAGGTAACGGGTGGGGAAATTATCGGTGCCGTCCACGACAATGTCATAGGGGCGGATGATATCGAGGGCGTTTTCGCTGGTGAGGCGGGTGTTGTGCAGGGCGACCTCGACATTGGGGTTGAGACGCCGCAAGGCGTCCTGGGCGGACTGTGTCTTGGGCCGGCCAACATCCGCGGTGCCGTGCAGAACCTGACGATGGAGGTTGGACAATTCCACGGCGTCGAAATCCACAATGCCCAGTTTGCCAATGCCGGCGGCAGCGAGATACACGGCAATGGGCGAGCCGAGCCCGCCCGCGCCGATGCACAGCACACTGGCGGCGCGAATTTTCCTTTGGCCCTCCAGCCCGACTTCGGGCAGACTCAATTGCCGTGAGTAGCGGCGGATATCGTCGCTGTGCATTTCCATAAACAAGTTAAGATCGGCCAAACCAATTCAATTGCAGAATAGAGCAGGAATGAGCAAACGACAACCTGATCCCCGGACTCCGGCGGTGCGGTTGAAAAGACTATCGCGGTTGCGGCCGACGCTGGCGCTGGTGTTGGGCAGCGGCTTTCACCACGTGTTGAGCGAGCTGCAGGTGGACGCTGAGGTTTCCTACGCCCGACTGCCCGGCTTTCCGCCAACGACTGTGAGCGGCCACGCGGGGCAACTGCTCATTGGCCACCTGGGCGGCACGCCGGTCGTGGTGCTGAGCGGCCGGGCGCATTACTACGAGGGTCACCCAATGGCCGTGGTGACGTTCGCAGTGCGCGCGCTGGCCGCGTACGGCATCCGGGACCTGCTGCTGACCAATGCCGCAGGCGGAGTGAATCGCAGTTTCCGACCCGGCGATTTCATGGCGCTGACGGACCATATCAACCTGATGGGCATCAACCCGCTGCGGGGCGAGCCCGTGCCTGGCTTGCCACGCTTCGTTGACCTCACGCGTGTCTACGACGGAGGTTTGCGCCGCTTGCTGGAGCGGGCGGGGCAGGCGTGCCGGGTGAAACTCCGTTCCGGCGTCTATCTGGCGGTTTGCGGTCCAAGCTACGAAACACCGGCTGAAGTTGAGGCGTTTGCCCGGCTGGGCGCGGACGCTGTAGGAATGAGCACCGTGCCGGAGGCGATTGTAGCGCGGCAATGCGGCCTAAAGGTCGCCGGCGTGTCATGTATCACGAACCTGGCGGCAGGACGAAGCCGATGGACGCTGTCCCATGCCGAGGTGCTGGAGACGGCCGAACGGGTCAAGAGTGTGGCAGCCCAAATGCTATTAAACTTTGCGAAACTGTATGGCCAAGACCAGTAAGGGCGATCTGTTGCGGTCGGCTGCGCGGGCACGCCAGGGCGCTGTCGCGCCGTATTCAAAGTTCAAGGTCGGCGCGGCTCTGTTGACCCGATCGGGCGAGATTATTACCGGTGCCAACGTGGAGAGCGCCAGCTACGGTCTGACGTGCTGCGCCGAGCGTGTTGCTCTATTCAAAGCGTTGACAGCAGCCAAGAGGGATTTCGTCGCGGTCGCCGTTGTCGCCCGCGCCCCGGGAGGGCCGATGCCTTGCGGTGCCTGTCGGCAATTGCTGGCCGAATATGCGCCACGCGCCACCGTATGGGTGGCGGACAGCAGGGCCTTGCGAGCGGTGAGAGAATTTTCGGTTAAGGAACTGCTGCCGTCGGCGTTCGTATTGGTGCCCGAAGATTGAGTTTGAGAAGCCGGGGTTAAGCGGTAAGGTGCAAATTGGAATATTCTAGCAATGAAGCCCGAGGATGTTTTTGCATTGGACAGTGCGGGCTGGCCGGCGCTCCTGGTGGACGCCAGTGGCGCCATTTACCGCGCTAATCCGGCGGCCGTCAGCCTATTCGGCCCGGCTTTCCCCGGAGATTCTCCGCATCTGGCGGCAGTTTGGTCGCCCGAGAACAGCCTGGCGGCCGGCGAGTTTCTAGCCCACTGGGAGCGCACCCCCGTGCCAATCACCGCGCTCAAGTTCCGCGGCAAAGGGGGCCATACATTCAGCCATCTCACATCCGTTTGCGCGTTTACGAAAGACAGCAGGCGGTATTTCGTGCTGCAGTTGCTGCCGGGAAGCGAGTTCGCCGGGACGGAAGCCCGGCCGGCCGGCGGGGAGACGGGTTTAGCGCAAAAGCAGAAACTGGACTGCGCGCTGCAATTGGCCCGCACTGTGGCGCTTGATTTTAACAACGCGCTGACGAGCATTCTGGGCCACACCTCTCTCGTCCTCAGCAAAATGGAGCCGAGCCATCCATGGCGCGGCTCGCTGATCGAAGTCGAGAAGTCGGCTGCCAAGGCCGCGGAAATCGCGAACGACCTGGGCACGTTCAGCCGCCAGGAGAAGGAAACCCGCTCCCAGGCGACTGGCAATCTCAATCGCCTGCTGCAGCGCAGCGTCGAGTTCTTTCAGCAAAACGCCGGGCCGGAACCAGTAACCTGGACCCTGCAGCTGGATCGAAAGCTGTTCGCGGCGAAGTTTGAAGAAGCCAAGATGCAGCAAGCGTTCATGAAACTCTTCGAAAACGCTGTCCAGGCCCTGCGTGAAGGGGGGCGCATCTCGGTGCAAACGCGCAACATCGAGCTGGCCGAGCCGACCCAGGACCGCAATGTACAGCTTGCCGCCGGCGCCTATGTCAGTGTGGAAATCAGCGACAACGGCTGCGGCATCGAACCCGAGGTCCTGCCCCGGGTGTTTGAGCCGTTCTTCACCACCAAGCGCGGCAGCCATCGCGGCTTGGGATTAGCCTGGGTCTATGGCATTGTCACCAACCACAGCGGGGGAGTCGCCATCTCCAGCCGGCCCGGCGAAGGCACCTCGGTTAGGATCTATCTGCCGGCGGAAAGGCAAACCGTCCGGGACGATAAGCTGACCGCGGATGATCTGAGCGGCAGCCAGACCATCCTGATTGTGGACGACGAGGAGTTGCTGCTCACGATGGGCAAGACCATTCTCTCGGCCTACGGTTACCGGGTGCTGACGGCCAATGGGGGGCCGAAAGCCCTGGAGCTGCTGTCCCGAAAGGATAGCGCTGTGGACCTGGTCATCACCGACCTGGTGATGCCAACCATGAGCGGGCGGGAATTGGTCGAGCAAATCCGCAAGCAGTGGCCGGCCATGCGCATCATCTGCACCAGCGGCTACGTCTGGCCCGCCGGCCAGGCGAATGACGCGACTTATCTGCAAAAGCCATTTACCAGCCAGGAGCTGTTGCTCAAGGTCAAGCATGTCCTCGGCACGGAACCCGGCAGCGGCTAAAACTGCAGTTGACTGTTTTGATTAAATGCCTTATTCAGTATTCTTATGCAAATTGAGAGTCTGAAGGTTTTTTGTGACCTGGTCGAGACCAAGAGTTTTACCAAAGCGGCGCAGCTCAACGAAGTAACCCAGTCCGCGGTAAGCCAGCAGATCAGCTCCCTGGAGCGCCTTTACAGTGCGCTGATGATCGAGCGCAGCAAGAGGAAGTTCCGCGTGACCCGGGAAGGCCAGGTTCTCTATGATTACAGCAAGCAGGTTCTCGCCACTTACAACGCGTTGTACGGCAAGCTCAAGGAGATCAAGGAGATCATCTCGGGCACCATCCGCATCGCCACGATTTACAGCGTCGGGCTGCATGATTTGCCGCCTTACCTCAAGCGGTTCCTGAAGAGCTACCCGACCGTAAACGTGCATGTCGAGTATCGCCGCGCCAACCAGGTGTATGAAGATGTGCTGGGCAACGTGGTGGACCTGGGCCTGGTGGCTTACCCAACCCGCGATCTCAAGCTGGAGATTTGCCCGCTGCGCAAGGATAAGCTGGTGCTGATTTGCCACCCGCAACACCCGCTGGCCAAAAACAAGAGCACCCGGCTCAAAGCCATCAGCGGACAGAAGTTCATCAGCTTCGAACCGGACATCCCCACCCGCAAGGCGCTGGACAAGATTCTCCGGGAGCATTCCGTGCAAGTTCAGAACGTGATGGAGTTCGACAACATCGAGACGGTCAAGCGCGCCGTGGAGATTGACGCGGGCGTCGCCATCGTGCCCCAAGGAACCGTCACGCTGGAAATCAGCAAGGGAACCCTGGTCCAGGTGGATCTTGAAGACGGGGAGTTCTATCGCCCGCTGGCCGCCCTCTACAAGAAGAACAAAGTCCTCTCGCCGGCGATGAAGCAGTTCCTCGCGGTGCTGAAGGAAGAGAAGTAAGTCAGCCGGGCTCGGCTGCGGCTCACTTCAGGTTCGCAGGGTTGAGCGGCTTCAGGTCCTTCGGGACGAACAGCCCATCCTTGCGAATCAGTTCGCCGTCGAACCAGACCTCGCCCCCACCCCAGTCCGGCCGCTGGATCAGCACCATGTCCCAGTGCACGGCTGAGCGGTTCCCGTTGTCGCATTCATCGTACGCCTGGCCCGGCGTCAAATGCAGCGAGCCCGCGATCTTCTCATCAAAAAGAATGTCGCACATCGGGTTTAGGATATATGGATTGAAGCCCAGCGAGAACTCGCCCGTGTAGCGGGCACCCGGATCGGTGTCCAGAATGTCGTTCAGCCGCCGCGAGTTGTTGGCGATAGCCTTGACGATCCGCCCCTCCTTGAATTCCAGGCACACATTCTCAAACTTCGTGCCGGCGTAAAGGGTCGGCGTATTAAACTGAATGCGGCCATTGACCGAGTCTTTAACCGGGCAGGAAAACACTTCACCATCGGGGATATTCCGGTCGCCCTTGCACATCTTGGCGCCGATCCCCTTGATGCTGAAGGCGAGGTCCGTGCCCGGGCTCTTGATCTGGACACGGTCAGCGCGTTTCATGCGGCGCTCCAGCGGGGCCATTGCCCGGGCCATCTTGGCGTAGTCCAGCGTGCAGACATCGAAGTAGAGGTCCTCGAAAGCCTCGGTGCTCATGCTTGCGGCCTGCGCCATGCTGGGCGTAGGCCAGCGCAGCACGCACCAGCGGGTCTTGCTCACGCGGTAGTTGAGCACGGGACGCGTAATGCGGGAGTAAAGCGCCAGCCGTTCGCTGGCCACGTCGGCGTTCTCGGCGGCATTGCCGCTGCCGCGAACCGCGATATAGGCCTGCATCTTCTTCATCCGGAACAGCTCCAGGTCGCGCACCAGGTGGGCGTGGCGGGGTTGGATGGCGCGCAGGATTTCCCGGTTGATGCGGGTGTGACGGATCTCAATCACCGGCATGGCGCCGGCGGCCCGCACCGCCCGCATCAGCTCGATTGAGAACTCATCGGGCACATCAATCATATCCAACAGGATGCGGTCCCCCTTTTTCAAGGCCGTGGAGTATTCGACCAGCAACTTCGCCAGCTTCCGGTAACGTGGGTCAGCCATAAGTATTACTCACAAAAGAGCACATGCTGGCCAAGGAGTCGAGACGGCATTCTCAACCGGCCGGGGAATGGTTGGCCCGACGCTGCTCAATCCGGCGGTAAGCGCGCTCGCGCCTCTGAATCTCGCTCCGCAACAAGTCCTCGGCCGACCAACCTCGTTCCTGCGCGAATTGCGCCAAGACAAAAAGTTCTTCAGCCAACTCACTCTTGGTGCGGACGGGCTTCGCAGCCGCAGCGTCCAGCAACCTGGCCTTGCGCGCCTTCCGGACGAGCTTCGCGGCTCGCAACAGCGCGGGCAGACGCTTGGGAATCCCGTCCAGGGCGGAAGGGCGGGCGTGCGGCGTCCCGTGCTTTTCGGCCCGCTTGATCTTCTCCCAGTTCGCCCAGACCTGGTCCACATCCTTAACACGGAGCGTGCCAAAGACATGAGGATGACGGCGAACCAGCTTGTCGGCGATGTGGCGGGCAACCTTCTCGAAGTCAAACGCGCCACGCTCCTTGCCGAGTTGACAATGAAACACGACCTGCAACAGCAAATCGCCCAGTTCCTCTTCCAGTTCGTGGTCGTCGCCGGCTTCGATGGCGTCGAGCAGTTCATAGACCTCCTCGACCGCATGCCAGCGCAGACTCATGTGGGTCTGCTGTCTGTCCCACGGGCAGCCCTTGGGCGACCTGAGCTGCGCCATGATGGAGAGCAAGTCAGTGATTGCCGGGCGTCGCTTCATAGCAGCGGAGTGATAAAGTGCTGTCGTGCTGGAGTATGGGGAGGGAACATCCCATCACTTAAGCTCTCTCCTGCTCCAACGCTGCTATTCCCCCTCACAGTATCACTAGGTTGTCCCGATGCACCACTTCTACCCGCTGGAGCTTTCGCGCTTTGACTTCGCCGGCCCCGAACCCGGCAATGCCCCGGGCAAACTCAGTGCCGTCCGTGTCGCAGATGCGCACCACGTCTCCCGCCGCAAAATCACCGTCACACCGCGCGACCCCGGGCGGCAGCAGGCTCTTGCCGCCTTCCCGCAACGCCTTCTTCGCTCCGGCATCCACGAACAGCGCGCCTTTCGGATGATGAAAGAACGCGATCCATCGCTTGCGGCCTTTGAGCCGGGTCGGCTGCGGCACAAACAGCGTGCCCTCCTCCTCACCCGCCACAACGCGGGCCATTACGCGCTTCTTCCGGCCCGAGGCAATGACGAGCGGAATGCCGGATCGCATAGCGATCTTGGCCGCCTGAATCTTCGAAGCCATGCCGCCGACAGCGGTGGGGCTGGTCGTTCCGCCCGCCTTTTGCTCCAACGTGTGGTCCACTCGCTCAATCACCGGAATTGTCCGCGGATTGGCCCGGCCGAAGTTCTCCAGCACGCCGTCCACGCTCGTCAGAATGAGCAGCAAATCCGCCGGGAGGAGCGAGGCGACCAGCGCCGAGAGTTTGTCGTTGTCGCCGAATTTCAGTTCCGTGAACGAGACCGCGTCGTTCTCGTTGATGATGGGGATGATGCCGTTCGCCAGCAGCCGCACCAGGGTATTGCGGGCATTGAGGTGGCGCTCGTGGTGTTCCAGGTCGTCGTGGGTGAGCAGGATTTGGGCGACGGCCAGCCCATGCGCGCTGAAGAGCTTGTCATATATGGCCATGAGCCGCGATTGACCCACCGCCGCGCATGCCTGCAGCTCGGCCAGCTCAGCGGGTCGCTTCTGGAAACCCAGCGCGCCCATGCCCGCCCCCACTGCGCCCGAGGAAACGAGCACCACTTCCCGGCCCGCCCGGCGCTGGTCGGCCATTTGCGCCACCAACTGCTCCATCTGGGCAAGATCCGGCTGCTTCCGGCTGTCGGTCAGGACCCCGGTGCCCAGCTTCACCACTATGCGCGTGACGTCTTTGATGATTGCAGAACGCACGCGCAGCTTGGTAGCAAACCCGGCGGCGGCTGTCGAATTCCAAATCCCGCTCGCCAGATGTCGCCTCGGGACCGGTGCCGAATCGCTACGTCAACGTGCTACGCCCAATCCCTCCCACCGCTGGCCCCAGACAACAGTCGAATGAGGGGTGCAGGCGCTCCGAAAGGAAGAAACAGTCGCGGTCCAGGCTGCGACTCCCGGGAAACTACCAGGGATCGGCCAGGAATCCGCTAGTATGTGGCCGGCTGAAGTTGGAGGTAAAATGGCGGGACATTGAAAAACAGGCATGAGCAGAAGTGGCGCAGGGTCAGCGAGCTTGAAATCGAGGTGCGGCGTCAGGAAGTAGCGCTCCGGGACAAGAAACGGCTGGTTAATGACCTTTGCATGGAAATAGGGGCCGCGCCGGCTTATGGCGCCCAGGAACTCGAACCGGTCATGCGAGAGCTTGCTCCGGGGGTGAGTCTTTTTGATGTGCTGCCGCTGGATGCCTGCGTGAAGCGGGTGTTGGAACAGCGCGATCGCTACGGCCTTGGGCCTGCGACGGTAAGGGACATCTTTGGAACGCTGTTGCGCGGCGGCTTTGATTTTACCTTGGTCAGCAGCAAGGGGAGATGCGAGCAGTTGCGCGCCCTTGCATTCATGTTGTCCCGAAACCGGCGCGTGTTCGTGCGCAGGCGCGACGGCAAGTGGGCGTTGAAGCGATAGGCCGGCCGCGAATCCCAACTCAGGAGTCAAATTGCACAGGGTGGAGGGGGCGATCGGTGCGGAGGTAATCGTCCTTTTTCTTCGTTCAATGCGGATTTCCGGGGAGCACCGATAGCTATTCGTCATCTTGCACTCCCATTCTTACCTCCACCACCACCGCCGGACAGGCTCGACCCCGGCACGATAGCCGCACACTAGCGTTGGATTGCAAATGGCTGGAGGATAGCTTGTCAGTGCGGCTTGGCTACGGTGTGTATCCCATGGGGAGCGCTCCCCATGGGATACACACCGTAGCATCACCGCACTCTCACCATAATCCCAAGCGACGGGTGCCAGGATCGGCGGGGGCTGGAAGAGGCAAGGAGGCAGCATCACTGTCCAATATATGGACAGTGTGAAGCTTGGGAGCTGGGGGGACCATCCGAACGGCACGGGTGATAATCGCTGTTGGCGCTTCCCCGGACTCTACGATTAATCCAGATGGTTAGACTCATGACGTTGCGTCCAGCCGGGCGCGTGGGAAACGGCGGAAGCAAGGAATTGAACATTGCGGAAGAGGGGGAGTCTGCTTATAGAGTGGGCCATTCGAACATATCGCAAGAAGACCATGGCAGGGCATTCTGAATTCAGGAGTCTCTCATACCGGGAAATGAACCGCTTCTGCCATCTGGCGCTGGTGTGGTGGGTGGCGGCGTTGTTCGGGGGAACGGTGACGCTGCAGGCCGCGCTGCAATTCGATGTCTTCCTGGGCTACGACGGCATCGTGCCGCAGGCGAGCTGGTTCCCGGTGGTATGCGAGGTCAAGAATGACGGGCCGACGTTCATGGGGACGGTCGAGGTAGAGGCGGAGTATGTCAACCGCGGCCAGGGCCGCCGGGCGGTGGTGGAGCTGCCGACCGGGACCCTGAAGCGATTTGTGATCCCAGTGTTCTCGGCCGCTGCCAGTTCCGGCGTCTGGAACGTACGGTTGCTGGATGAACGAGGCAAGGTGCGGGCCGAGCAGACGGCGTTGCGGGCAAGGCGATCAACCACATCCACCACGCCGTTGCTCGGCGCACTGGTGCGGACGCCGGCGGGACTGCCGGTGCTCCGGCCGATTCTGCCCCAGGACCAGAGTCTGCAACCGGCGGTAGCACGGTTGTTGCCGGGAATATTCCCTGACAACCCCCTTGTGCTGGAGGGATTGGATGCCCTCTACCTGAACTCTGAGGCGGCGCTGGACCTCAAGGCAGGCCAGGCAAAGGCGGTGCTGGCCTGGCTGCATGGCGGCGGGCACCTGATCGTGGGGGTGGAACAAGTTTCCGACATAACCGCGACACCCTGGCTGCGGGGCGTGCTGCCCTGCGAACTGCATGACATACAGCCGGTGCAGGATCATTCGGGGCTTCAAGCGTGGCTGCGCAGCGGAAACTGGCCGGCGAAGTTTGCCGGTTCGCTCCGGGGTCAGTCGGGGTCATCCACGCGAGGTGGCGCCGCGCCCGGCGCAGGGGTGAACACAGCGCATCCGTTCAGCAATCTGCCGGACGATCCGGCGTTTGAACTGGCCAGCGTGCAAGCGGCGACGGGGCAACTGCGCGATGGTCAAGTGCTGGTGGCTGCGGGAGACAAGCCGCTGATTGTCACGGCAACGCGCGGTTGTGGGCGAGTGACGCTGCTGCTGTTCAGCCCGGAGCGCGAGCCTTTCCGATCCTGGAAAAACCTGCCCACACTCTGGGCTCGGCTCGCGGAAGTGCCGGGGGCGTGGTACGTCTCCGCCGATTACCGTCACCCGGGCGGCTGGAGCAGCGATGGGATATTCGGGGCGATGATTGACACGCGGCAGGTGCACAAGCTGCCGGTGACCTGGCTGCTGCTGCTGTTGCTGGTGTATCTGGTCGTCATTGGCCCGCTCGACCGGTATTGGTTGAAACGCATCGGCCGGCCGATGCTGACCTGGATCACCTTCCCGTGCTACGTGGTGCTCTTTTCCCTGCTGATTTACTTCATCGGCTACAAACTCCGCGCCGGCGAGTCGGAGTGGAACGAGTTGCACGTGGTGGATGTGCTGTCCAGGGGCGAGCGGGCGGAGCTCCGTGGGCGGACCTACGCGTCGGTGTATTCGCCGTCCAACCAAAGGTATTGGCTGGAAAGCCGGCAGGAGTTTTCGGCCCTGCGGGCAGAGTTTGCGGGACAGTGGAACCCGGGCCAGTCCGGCGACAAGGCGACCTTCATCCAGGCAGGCGATGGCGCGGTTAGAGGGGAGATTTTCGTGCCGGTCTGGACAAGCCAGCTCTTCGTGAACGACTGGTGGGAGCCGGCCCCCGTGCCGCTCGAGGCGGCCGTTACCCGACAGGGCGCGGGATGGGAAGTGAAGGTCGAGAACCACACCGAGGGCAGCCTGACGAACGTGCACATTGTCATCGAGGACCACATCATGCCGCTCGGGGAAATCCCAGCGCAAAAAAACAAAACGTTCAAGATACAGCCGCAGCAGGGTAAATCCCTGGCGGAGTTCGTCGGCCAGCAAGGAGCGGCTTTTCAAAGCGCGGTGTCAGCGCGGCAAAGAACGTTCGGGAGCCGTGGCAGCGAGCACATTGACGACCTGGCCAACGGCACGATGGCGGCATCCTTCCTGTCACAGATGAGCCGCACCTCGGACTCGATGCGCCACTTCATCACGCCGCCTGGGTTGGATTTGTCGCCGTTGGCGGAGCGCGGCAACGCGGTGCTGCTGGCATGGGCGGCCGATTACGCGCCGGTCAAGCCGATGCGCCAGTTTACGCCCCGACGCACCCTCCGCAACACCCTCTGGCGGGTATCGCTGCCGGTTAACTAAGTCCTGGGGCAAACGTCTTTACTATGAACGATTCCGCACCACCCATTCCGGCTGTTCAAACGATCGGCCTCACGAGGCTTTACGGAAATATTACCGCCGTGGACCGGCTGGACCTGACGGTGAACAAAGGCGACCTGTTCGGCTTCATCGGGTCGAACGGTGCGGGCAAAACCACCACACTGCGCATCCTGGCCACGTTCCTGGCGCCCTCGGCCGGCACCGCGAAGATTCTCGGCCGCGATGTGGTGGCTGAGGCGGACGCGGTGCGGCATGTGATCGGCTACATGCCGGACTTCTTCGGCGTGTACAAGGACATGGAAGTGACGGAGTACCTGGATTTCTTCGGGGCTTGCTACAAAATCCCCACAGCGCAGCGGGAGAAGACGGTGAACGACGTGCTGGAGCTGGTGGGGCTGACGGAGAAGAAAGGGGCGCTTATCGGCGCGCTGAGCCGGGGCATGCAGCAGCGGCTGGGGCTGGCACGGGTGCTGATCCACGACCCGCAGTTGCTGCTGCTGGACGAGCCCGCCAGCGGCCTCGATCCGCGGGCGCGCATCGAGATGATGGCCATCCTGCAGGAGCTGCAGCGCCTGGGCAAAACCATTATCATCTCCTCGCACATCCTGAGCGAGCTGCAAACCTTGTGCAACCGCGTGGCCATTATTGAGAAGGGCCGGCTGATCTACAGCGGCGCGGTGCAGGGCGTGCGGGACCAGATGTCGCAGGGGCGGGTCGTGTGGGTGCGCGTTTCCAGCGACCAGGCGCAGGCCATCGAGCTGCTCAAGGCGCGCCAGGAGATCGCCGAAGTGGCGGCGGCGGATGGAGAGATCAAGGTGACGCTGGCCAGCCCGGAGGTCGAACACAGCATTGTGGCGGACATCCTGGTGCGCGGCGGGGCGAAACTGGTCGAATTGCGCGAGGACGAAATCGGCCTGGAGGAGGTGTTTATGCGCGTGACGCGCGGGGAGACGCAGTGAGCGATGATCATTTCGCTGCTCCTTCACTCCGTTCCTCCCGATGACCTTTCTGCCCATTCTCGAGCGCGAATTGCGCGTGCGGGCGCGTAGCCGGGCCGCTTACTGGACTCGCTTTGCGGTGGCGCTGGCGGGGATGTTGGTCTGTGTGCCCCAGTTGATGTCGCCGTGGCCATTCAGCGCTTCGGCGAACATCGGACGGGGCCTGCTCGATGCCGTCGTGAGCGCTGCTTTCCTGGTCGGTTGCGCCTCTTGCCTTCTCACGGCCGATATCCTCAGCTCGGAACGTCGGCAAGGAACGCTGGGCTTATTGTTGCTGACTCGAGTTGGTGTTTTCGATGTGCTGATGGGGAAGCTGGGCTCAGCTGGCTTAACCAGCCTGTGTGCGCTGGTGGCGCTGCTGCCGATGCTGATGCTGCCGGTAATCGCTGGAGGCGTGACCGGTGGCGAGGCATTCCGCAAAGGGTTGGTGCTGCTCGATGCGCTGTTTGTGGCACTGGCTGCGGGGTTGTGGGCTTCGGCACGCGGTCACGAATGGCGGAAGACCGCACGGAACGCGTTGATCGTGGTGGCAGCCGTCGTCCTGGTGCCCTGTTCGGTGGGGGTGCTGTGCGGAAAGTTCGGCGCGGCAGGAGCCGACATCGCATTGCTGAGCCCACTCTGGACCCTGGTTGTTGCCGGAGATGGAATGTACAAAGTGGCTGCAGCGAACTACTGGATTTCGCTGCTGCTGGTTCACGCGACAGGGTGGGCGCTGCTGGCCGGCGCGGTCTTTCGGCTGCGGCGCGGATGGCGGGAAGACAGGGGCGAAACATCGGGGACCGCGCCAGCCACGATCGCCCAGCGTGAGACGACAGCCGCCAGATCTTCGCACTGCCCCCTGGATGACAGCACAAATCCCATCGTCTGGCTGCTTGGACGCCAACGCGGCTTGAAAGCCATCCTCTGGGCAGGGGCGATCGTGGGTTTTTCGACCAGCGGAGTAGCTCTGGTTATGGTTCGTCTCGCAGGCGTAAGGTTCTATGAGGGCACGGCACGGCCATTGATACTGGGGATGGCGCTAATCGGCAGCGCTTTGTTCGCCTGGGCGGCCAGCCGTTTCTTCGTCGCGGCACGGGGGACGGGGGCACTCGAATTGCTGCTGACCACGCCTCTCGGCGCCAGGCAGATTGTCTCGAAGCAATGGGAAGTATTGCGGCGCGCGCTCCTCTGGCCCCTGGTGGCCATGATCGCGCCAACCATCCTTAATCTGGGATTCTTCTTAGTTCAGCAAGCCGGAGTTGTTGGCCCACTCCCCTCGTTCTGGCTGCAATACACGGGTTCGGTGCTGATCGGCTGTATGCACATCGTCCTTCAGGTCTGGGCGCTTTGCTGGCTGGGAATGTGGTTCGGTCTCAGGACGGGCAGCCAGGCCCGGGCGATTGTTTGGACGGTGATCTTGGCTAACGCCATCCCACACTTGATCACCGTTGTGGGCTGGATGCTAATCGCCGCGTTGAACGGTTCGTTCTACAGCGGGAATTCACTTTCTTTCACGATTCTGCTGTGGTTGCTGCACATCCTGAACCCGCTGCTTTATCTCGGGCTGATTCGATTTGCCCGGCGCCGGCTGTTGGGCGAGCTGGCGACAACTGAAATGCCGGGGTTCAACTTGCTCGAATCCATCTCTGCCACAGCACGAGGCGCCGCCTCGGCCTGGCGCAAGGCAAGGCACTGGACGCCCTCATGACGGTCCTGCCTGTAATTGCGCGCGAGTTGCGCGTCTCGGCGCGGCAGCCCTTCACTTACTCCCTGCGGGTGCTGGGGGTGGTCGTGCTGCTGCTGGCGGGCGTGTTGTTTGGCTTGCGGTTTGGGTACGCGCCCACGGTCGGGCGCCCGTTATTCTCGGCGCTCCACGTCACGCTCTTTGCCGCGATCTGGGTGCTGGTGCCGATGCTCACGGCGGACTGTATCAGCCGGGAACGGCGCGAAGGCACGTTGGGACTGCTCTTCCTGACGCCGCTGAAAGGGGCTGACATTGTCCTGGCCAAAGGACTGGCGCACGGATTGCGGGCAGTGACCCTGGGGCTGGCGGTGGTGCCGGTGCTGGCCATCCCGTTTCTGATGGGCGGGGTGAGTTGGGCCGAGGCGGCGCTGTCCGTGATCGTGAACGCCGGCGCGATGTGCCTGGCCCTGGCGGCCGGACTGCTGGCTTCGGCGTGGAACAAAACCTGGTCGCGGGCACTGGTCGGGGCGGCGCTGCTGGCGTCCGCCTTCTTGCTGCTCCAGGTTACCGGAGTGGGTTGGCTGCGGATCCAAACCTTCAGGCCCGGATTCCCGCTGTTCGAGTTCAATTGGGACCATGTGCTCGCGCTTGGCTTGGGGCTTGTCGCAAACACCGCCGACCCCTGGGCCAACTCACCCGGATGGATGGCATCCACCAGCCAATCCCTCCGAATCCTAGGACAAACCGCCGCCTGCTCTTTGTTGGTCTTGTTCTTCGCAGTGCTGGCGGCGGGGGCCTGGATCCGGCGCTCCTGGCGGGAGGAACCGACCCCTCGCTGGCTGGTTTGGCTGGAGCGGATATTCTGCACGCCGATGCTGTGGCTGACGTTCTTTCACCATTGGATGCACCGGAAACTGGAGTGTAATCCCATCGGCTGGCTGGAGCAGCGGACCTGGAGCGGACGGTTGGTGACCTGGGGCTGGGTAGCCGTGTTGATCTCGGTTTACAGCACGATTTTGACCGACCGGCACTTCTTCTGGGTGACCAACGCCATACAGGAGATGATGGCCTGGCTGCTGGCCGGGAGCATTGGCGCCAGCGCGGCGGGGAGCTTCCGGCGCGAGCGGGAAACCGGCCTGCTGGAACTGTTGCTGGTTTCGCCATTGAGCGAAAGGCAGATCATCTCAGGGCGGCTCCGCGGCCTGTGGAGTCAGTTCCTGCCGGCCGCCGGGTTGCTCCTGGCCGTCTGGCTGTATACCTCCAGCTTCCAGCCGAACCGCCGCGGCGCGGGAGTGCTGTTGTTCTATGCAGTGACATTTCTGAACGTGCCGGTTTTCGGGCTGTACTACTCCTTGCGCTGCCGCAATTTCCTCACCGCGCTCCTCTTCACAATCGGTGCAGGGATGTTCCTGCCACTTGGGCTGGCGGAACTGATCACCTTCCTGCGCCACGCTTATGCGAGCCCGGCCTCCGCTTATTCGCCAGGACTGCACGCCTCGGTGCTGGCCGCCGCCTGCCAGGTTCTCCTGGCGGGGACTTGCTGGTGGTGGCTCTACCGCCGGCTTAAGCAAAGGGCTTTCCCTCTGGAGCGAACACCGGGATAGTAGGGCAGCCAAATGAGCCCATTCGACACAACACGTCCATGACCTGGCTGCCCATCGTCGCACGAGAATTGCGAGTCGCCTCGCGACGGCCCGGCACCTACCGGGTGCGCTGGGGCGCGGGGCTGGGCCTCATTCTGGTTGCCGCGTGGTTCTTCCTGAGGAACCAGCACCTGCCGGCGGAGCACATCGCCATGGGCCTGTTCCTGATACTGACGGGTGGCGCGGTGTTGTGCTGCCTCCTGAGCGGCGTGTGGTTCACGGCCGACTGTCTGAGCGAAGAGAAGCGCGAAGGGACGCTCGGCCTGCTGTTTCTGACGGACCTGAAAGGCTACGACGTAGTGCTGGGCAAACTCGCGGCCACTTCACTGGGCGCTCTATACGCCGTGCTGGCGGCGGTGCCGATCCTGGCCCTGCCGCTCCTGTTGGGTGGCGTCACGGGGGGCGAATTCGCGCGCATGGCCCTGGTGGCGATTAACACCCTCTTCTTCTCCCTCACGCTCGGGCTATGCGTGTCGGCCCTGAGTCGCTCCCAGCGCAGCGCCATGACCAGGACGCTATTGCTCGTTCTCCTCTTTGCAGCCGTCCTGCCAGCGTGCGGGGCGTGCCTTACACTTTCTGGCGCGACGCCAAAAACTGGCAGGAGCTGGCTCATGGCAAGCCCCTTCTACACCCAGTACCACGCGCTGGACCAACAGTTCTCGGCCTCGCCGGGAGACTTCTGGTGGTCGGTGGCGGTCATTCACGGGCTGGGTTGGACGTGCTTGCTCTTGGCAAGTGGGATTGTGCCTCACACGTGGCAGGACCGGCCGGCCGGAGCGCGCGCGCTGCGTTGGCGCGAACGCTGGCGGACGTGGACTTACGGCAACCAGACGGACCGCGCCCTCTTCCGTGAACGATTGATGGACCGGAGCGCCTGCTTCTGGCTGACAGCGCGAGCGAGATGGAAGCCGGCATCGGTTTGGGCCGTGCTCGGAGTAGTAGCCTGCGGGTGGGGCTGGGGCCTGGCCAAATGGCACCGCCACTGGCTGGACGAAAGCACCCTTATCCTGACCGGTTTGCTGTTGAATTACCTCCTCAAGGTGTGGTTCGCGCTGGAAGCGGGGCGGCAATTGAGCGACGACCGCAAAGCAGGCGCATTGGAGCTGTTGCTATCCACACCGCTGACGGTGAAGGAGATTCTGCACGGCCACTTGCTGGCGTTGCGCCGCCAGTTTCAATGGCCCGTGACAGTCGTGCTGCTGGTGTGCTTTCTTTTCATGATCCTTGGCGCGCTCGATGCCAATTTGCGGCCTGACACGGAGCACCCTGCTCTGTGGATCCTGCTCTGGGCAGCCGGCATGGTTATCCTGGTCGCCGACCTGGCCGGTCTTTACTGGCTTGGCATGTGGCGCGGGCTCACGGCAAAGGGTCCGATCCACGCCGCCGGGGTGAACATGGCGTGCATCCTCTTGTTGCCGTGGGGCATTGCCCTGATAGCGATAGTGCCACCATCCCTTGGCGGGTTGGGCGGAGTGGAGACGCGGAACGAAAAGTACGTGCTGGGCCTGTGGGTTGGCTTGTGCCTGGCCGTGGATCTGGGTTTCGGCCTGTGGGCCCGGCGCAAGTTGCACGCCGAGTTCCGCCGGGCCGCCGCCCGCGGATACGAGCCGCGCCCGAAATTCTGGAAACGCTAGCTGGCCTGGCCATGACTTTCCTCCCCATCGTGGACCGGGAACTGCGCGTGGCAGCGCGGCGCCGGATCACCTATCGCATCCGCACCTGGGCGGCTATCATTGCGCTGGTGGTGGGGTTCTTCGCATTCTTCCCTGCGGTGCTGGCGGGGGCTTACGGCAGCACCGGCAAGTCGCTCTACACCGCGCTGACCAATTCCGTGTTCGGCCTGTGCCTGCTGGCCGGGGTCTTGTTCACCGCCGACTGCCTGAGTGAGGAAAAGCGCGAGAGCACATTGGGGCTTCTGTTCCTTACCGATCTGCGGGGCTACGATGTCGTGCTGGGGAAGTTCATGGCCATGTCGCTCAACGCCTTTTACGGGCTGCTGGCCATTCTGCCCATCACCGGGCTCTCGCTGCTGTTGGGCGGGTTGACCGGTGGGGAGTTTTGGCGGACAACCCTGGCACTGGTAAACGTGCTCTTCGTCTCCCTGGCCGCCGGGATATGCGTCTCGGCGTTCGGACGCGAGTCACAACGGGTAATGGGCGCCACGTTGGGATTGGTGATCCTGCTGGCCGCCGGCCCCTCCCTGGCCGCCCTCATTGGACGCGCCCTGCGTCTGCCGCTGCAATGGGAATGTTGGGCGTGGATTAGCCCTTACCAGGCCTTTTCGAACGCCCTCGAGCCGGATTACCTGAGACAGCCCGGGATGTTCTGGCGGGCATTGGCCGTCTCGCACGGGGTCGGATGGCTTCTGCTGGCGCTGGCCAGCACGGTGTTGCCGCATCGCTGGGAAGAACGGGCGGCAGCAGGCGGAGCCGGCGGACTGCTGCGCCGGTGGGCGCAGCCGACCAGGAGCGGGATTGGCGCGCGGGCGAAAGCACGCCAGGAATTGCTGCCGGTCAATCCCGTGCTTTGGCTGCTGAGCAGCGGCCCGGACCTGCGCCGGCTCGCCTGGATCATCGTATGCGCATGGGGTGTGGTAGTCCTGGCGACCACCTTGTTCGCGCCCAACGAAGGGGGCGTGTTCGCCCTGGGCATGTACGGCGTGCGACCCTTCGGATTTCTGCTCAAGTGGCTGCTTGCCCTCCAGGCCTGCCGCTTCTTCGTCGAGGCCCGGCGCAACGGTACCCTCGAGACGTTGCTCTGCACCCCGGTGACGAGCCGGGACATCATACGCGGCCAGGTCCTTGCCTTGCGGCGGGACTTTCAGCGGCCCGTCATCATCTTTCTCGTACTGCTCTTCGTCCCGGCGGTGGTTCGCCTGCTGGCAGTGGGTAGCTCGGGTTCCTCGGAACTGGGAATGGCGGCCCTTGGGTTGGGTTTGGGCGGCATCTACAGCCTGCGGATGCTGGCCGATTGCTATGCCCTCGGCGCCTTCGGCATGTGGCTGGCGCTGACCGTCAAGAAGCCCGGGCTGGCGCCCGGTTTCACCATCTTGTTCGTGCTGCTCCTCCCCTCGGCGCTCTGCTGGCTGGATATTTTCGCCGACATTGTCTTCATCCTGTGGGGCGTCACCAAACTCAAGCAGTCCGACCTTCGCTCCCTTCTGGCACAACAATATCAGCCAGTAACCGATGATATCAGGCCCCGCTCCCAGCCGCCATCCCCCCCGGAAGCCGCTTAAGTCCTCCAACCTCAGTTACTTAGGCGGCTCACCTGGGAACCACACCGTATCCTCACCGTATCCTCACCGTCTCCACACCGTGGATACAGCCTTGACACCTTCGGGGGAAACCCTTCAGAAACCACTGTAATTCATGAAGATAGCGCCATTTGCCACCGAAGCGGAGAAATTTGCCTGGCAGCGGGCGAAAGAGCTGGAACTTGCGAGTCAAACCGGCGACCGCTGGCGGGTTGACATCCTCCCCGGCCGCTACGGCTGGGCTGCCCGCGCCATGCGCCTGTGCCGCAACCCTCAATGCAACCGGCCGCAAGCCAAGGGCAGCAAATACTGCTCCCAATGCGGCCGCCAGTCTCGCGCTCATAACCCCTGCCCGGACGCCCACGGCCATTGACATTCCGCCGCCGCGCCAGCCACCACGCCCCGCAATCCCAACCGCCACGGCCCATCCGCGCAAACCTCGCCGCGCACCGCACCCGATCGGGTAGGAGGTGAGGGTTAGAACCTCACCGTCCTCCCACACCACCGGACG
>DAOTCE010000051.1 GCA_035452965.1 Candidatus Paceibacterota bacterium
AGAACCGGGCTCTCCTCACCACCGGTGAATAACTTTGGATGAGCTATAAGCGGCTACGATTGCCGGGCCGGACGGCTCGCGCCAGCCCAGCGCAAAAGAACTCGCCATGGCGCGTTACCAGGGCGCGCACGTTGCCAAAATCGCCGCGAAACTGCGCAGCTAAATCTCCGCGTCCTCAAACGGACAGAGTTCAGCTCTCCGGCCTGCTCGAAGGCGCCTGAGGAAGGGGGCTGTCCCTTCTTCGGCAACGATCCAGGCGGCCCATTGCGCCCCCTCCCACGAAGTTCCACGGAGAGCGGGCGTTGGCGCTGATTGCTGCCGCAACCTGGAGTGTAGAAAAACAACGAACGACTCCTTATCCACCCCGTTCAGCGTAAAATAATGCGTTACGGCAACGTTACCGATCGCGCATAATTGACAGAACGCACCCGAAATAGCCTCCGAACATGAGGCAAATCTACCAACTTAGACTCTCCTGAACCAACTCGACGGTAGACTGGTTGGTTGGGTCAATTTGGAACGATAATTCGGACGTTCAACATACCAACCCCAATTAATAGCTGCGGGTAAATCCATAAACACACTATTATCAGCATATTAAATAATAGCCCCGCCTTTTGGCACGGCTGCTGCACATAGCATTGATTGTCTATAACACGGTCGAGAATATGAACTCAAACCAGAGTAATGCGCGCATCCTTGAGATGCAGCAAGGGGACTTCGAAGAAGAGGTCTTGCGGTCAAAACAGCCGGTTTTGGTTGAGTTCTGGGCGGCTTGGAGCCGGCCCTGCCAGGTTCTGGAGTCGGTGCTGAATGACATAGCGGCCACCTGCGGCGGAAAGTTGAAGATCGTTAAGATCAACGCCGACGACAATCCCGACCTGAGCTTGTGGTATGACGTCCAGTCCATTCCAACGCTTCTCTACTTCGTGGAAGGGAGTCTCCGCTGCAAGGTGGTCGGCACCGCCAGCAAAGAGGCTATTCTTGCCAAGCTCCAACCCACAGGCGTAGCCTGATGCTCGAGCCGAATCCAATGCCACAGTTCAGGAACGCCCAAGTCATCCGCCTCGATGCGCGCCTCTCTTCGGAGCGAGGCCCGGCAGCCGGGACATTCGGCATGCCATCGAAACTCTTCCCTTGGGCCATGATTTGCACCACGATATTCCCGCCTAGTGCCAGCACCACGAGTGGGAATTGGTTCTAAACCTCAACCGCCCACCCGCAATAGCTCTTTATGCCTGCAATGCAATACAACCATCCCATTTCTGATATGCCTGTTCGATGGAGAATCGTCCTGACAGCCCTCAGCTGCGGGCTGTGCCTGACCGCCTGCAAACGCCAGGTCCAGGCCCCGCCACCCATGATGCCGGAAGTGGCGACCGTCACCGTGACCCGCCAGCTGGTCCGGCTGACGACCGAGTTGCCCGGCCGCACGTCCCCTTACCGTATCGCGGAAATCCGGCCGCAGGTTAACGGGTTGATACTCAAGCGCCTGTTCACGGAAGGGGCCGATGTCAAAGAGGGGCAGGAGCTCTACCAGATTGACCCCGCCCCTTTTCAGGCCGCGCTCGACAATGCCAAGGCCGCCCTCGGCCGGGCTGAGGCGAACCTGCCCGCCATACAAGGAAGGGTAAGCCGCTACAAGGAAGCCCTGGCCGATAAAGCGGTCAGCCAACAGGACTTCGACGATGCCTCCGCCGCCTTGAGACAGGCTGAGGCGGATATCAAGTATTACCAGGCGATGGTGGAGACGGCGCGCATCAACCTGAATTACGCCCGTGTGGTCTCGCCGATCTCGGGGCGCATCGGGACATCCACCGTAACGGATGGCGCGATCGTGACTGCCTATCAGCCGGTGGCCCTGGCGACGATTCAGCAGTTGGACCCCATATACGTGGATGTGCCCCAGTCCGCGACCGAGCTTCTGCGCCTTAAACGGCGGCTGGAGGCAGGACAACTCAAACACGACGCGGCGAGCGCGAACAAGGTGCGTCTCATCCTGCCGGATGGGTCGGACTACCCGCTGGAAGGAACGCTCCAGTTCCAGGACGTCTCCGTGGACCCGACCACCGGCTCGGTCATCCTGCGGATGGTCTTCCCGAACACAAACGGGATGCTCCTGCCGGGGATGTTCGTCCGGGGCGTGGTGCAGGACGGCGTCAACGAGCAGGCCATCCTGATCCCGCAGCAGACGGTGGCCCGCGACCCCAAAGGCAATCCCGTCGCCCTGATCGTCAATGCCGAGAACAAGGTCGAGCAGCGCCTGCTGGTGGTGGACCGGGAGATCGGCGACCAATGCCTGATCACCGCGGGACTTGAGGCCGGCGACCGGGTGATTGCGGAAGGCAGCCAGAAAGTGCGGCCGGGCGTCCCGGTGAAGGCCGTGCCCTTTGGCCAGGAAGCGAAGCCGGAGGCAATCCCGGCCACGACTGCACCCACCAAACCCGTCGCCAAGTCGAACTAAGCAGGGCGCCCCATGTTATCGAGGTTCTTCTTAAAGCGTCCGGTCTTTGCCTGGGTGATCGCCATCATCCTGATGGTGGCGGGCCTGCTGGCAATCTACAACCTGCCCATTTCACAATATCCACCCATCGCGCCGCCGTCCATCTCGATCATGGCCTTCTATCCGGGGGCCTCGGCCGAGACGGTCGAGAACAGCATCACGCAGATCATCGAGCAGAAGATGACCGGGTTCGACAACATGCTCTACATCACGGCGACCAGCGATTCCGCCGGCTCAGCGCGCCTCGAGCTGACGTTTGCCCCGGGCACAGACCCCGACCTGGCCTGGGCACAGGTCCAAAACAAACTCCAGCTTGCCATGGCCAGCCTGCCGGACGTGGTCCAGCGCGCCGGCATCAAAGTGAGCAAGAGCACCCGGAACTACCTCATGATCGTGGGCCTGATCTCCGAGGACGGCAGCATGGATGGCACCGACTTGCGCGACTACGCCCAATCCAACCTCGAGAAGGTGCTGTCGCGGGTGCCGGGCGTGGGCGAAGTGGAAGTCTTCGGCGGCCAGTACGCGATGCGCATCTGGCTCAACCCCGATAAGCTCACGGAATACCAGATGACGATGCAGGATGTCATCCTGGCGCTGCGGTCCTACAACGTGGAGGTGTCCGCCGGCCAGTTCGGCGGAGCCCCAGCGGTAGAAGGCCAGCGCCTGAACGCCGCGATCATTGTCCAAAGCCTGCTCAAAACCCCCGACGAATTCGCCGCCATCCCCCTCCGCACCAACCCGGACGGCTCAATCGTGCGCATCCGGGACGTGGGCCGGGTCGAACTGGGAACGGACACCTACGATATTGAAGCCTTCAACAACGGCAAGCCCTCCTCGGCGATGGCCATCCGGCAGGCCGCCGGCGCCAATGCCCTCCAAACGGCCGACAACGTCAGGAACAAGATGGCCGAGTTGAGCCAGTTCTTCCCTCCCGGGATGAAAGTCGTGTATCCGTATGACACGACTCCTTTTATCCGGGTGGCCATCAACGAAGTGGTCAAGACGCTGATTGAGGCGATCATCCTGGTCTTCCTCGTGATGTATCTGTTCATGGGGAACATGCGCGCCACGCTGATTCCAACCATCGCCGTGCCGGTTGTGATCCTGGGCACGTTTGCGGTGCTGGGGCTGTTCGGCTTCTCCATCAACATGCTGACCATGTTCGCAATGGTGCTGGCCATCGGCCTGCTGGTGGATGACGCCATTGTGGTGGTGGAAAACGTCGAGCGCATCATGAGCGAGGAAGGGATCTCCCCCTTCGAGGCGACCCGCAAGTCCATGGACCAGATCACCCCGGCGCTGATCGGCATCGGCCTGGTGCTCTCGGCGGTGTTTGGGCCGATGGCGTTCTTCGCCGGGTCAACAGGAGTGATTTACCGTCAGTTCTCCGTGACCATCATTGCCGCGATGCTGCTCTCCGTGGTGGTCGCGCTGGTCCTGACCCCCGTGCTCTGCGCGACCTTCCTCAAACCCGTGCCCAAGGGGCATGAACCGGCCGAGGGCGGCGTATGGTTCCTGCGGCCTTTCTTCCGCTGGTTCGATCGGCTCTTCTTTGGGGCGCGCGCTCGCTACCTGGCGCTGGTGAGCCATTCTCTCAATAAGAAGCTCAGGTACGCGGCCGTGTTCCTGGTGATCGTGGGAGCGATGGGATACCTCTTCAAACAAATGCCCACCGCCTATCTCCCAGACGAGGACCAGGGGATGATGATGGTGATGACGCTGTTGCCCGCCAACTCCTCCCTCGAGCAAACCAAGGAAATCATGAAGGGGGTCGAAAAGTACTTCCTCACCGAGGAGAAGGATGCGGTTGAAGCCGTCATGACCGTTTCCGGCGTCAGCTTCTCGGGCCGGGGACAAAACTCAGGCCTGGCATTCATCCGGCTCAAAGACTGGGACCTTCGGAACCGGCCCGAGCTGAAGGTCGGCCCGGTGGCCAACCGGGCGATGATGAAGTTCTCCCAAATCCGCAACGCGATGGTGTTCGCCTTCGCGCCCCCGGCCGTCGTCGAGCTGGGGCAGGCGAAAGGCTTTGACTTCCAGTTGCTGGACCGCGGCGGCCTGGGCCACCTCAAGCTGATGGAAGCCCGCAACATGCTCCTCGGCATGGCGGCCATGAACGCCGCCTCAACCAACAACGCGGTGCTGACGAAAGTCCGCCCCAACGGCCTGGAAGATGTGCCCGAATACCGGGTGGACGTGGATTGGGAGCGGGCCGGCGCGCTGGGAGTGCCCATCACCTCGATACACGAGACGATCTCAGCGGCCTTCGGCAGCGCCTATGTCAATGACTTCATCCAGGGTGGCCGGGTAAAGCGGGTGTATGCCCAGGCCGATGCTCCTTACCGCATGCTGCCCAAGGATCTCGAGAAGCTCTACGTCCGCAACAAGCAAGGCAAGATGGTCCCGTTTTCTTCCTTCGCCTCCGGGCACTGGACCTCCGGCTCGCCCAAGCTCGAACGCTACAACGGCTTTCCGTCGCTGAACATCCTGGGCGAGTCGGCTCCGGGGCGGAGTTCGGGGGAGGCGATGCAGACCATGGAAGAATTCGTGCGAAAGCTGCCGCAGGGAATCGGTTATGACTGGACGGGACTGTCCTACCAGGAGCGGCAAGCGGGCGCGCAAACCGCCCCGCTTTACGCCTTCTCCATCCTCGTGATCTTCCTGTGCCTTGCGGCCCTGTATGAGAGTTGGCCCATACCGCTCTCGATTCTCCTGACTCTGCCGCTCGGCGCCATTGGCGGGGTGATCGCGTCCAGCCTGATGGGGTTGCCCAATGATGTGTACTTCCAGATCGGGTTGTTGACGACGCTCGGGTTGACCACCAAGAACGCCATCCTGATCGTCCAGTTTGCCAAAGCCCGCGTCGAGGAAGGCGTGGGCCTGGTCGAAGCGACGCTGGAAGGGGCCAAACTCAGGTTGCGGCCCATCATCATGACCTCGCTGGCCTTCGGGTTCGGCGTTCTGCCCCTGGCGCTGGCGCACGGCGCGGGCGCCGGCGCCCAAAAGGCCATCGGCATTGCCGTCGTTGGAGGCGTGGTCACCTCGACTTTCCTCGTGACCCTGTTCGCGCCGCTGTTCTACGTGCTGATCGAGAAGACGTTCGGCAAAGCGCACCGGCGCCAGCCCCTCGCAAGGGCTCAAGCCATTTCACCGGGGAATTGATCTCATGAACAAGCACGTGTTTCTTGTATTGGCGGGTATCGCCCTCATTCCAGCCGGATGCACCCTGGCGCCGAAGTATACCCGGCCCGCGGCCCCGGTCCCCGCCGAATGGCCGAGCGGCCCGGCCTATGCACCGGATGGGACGGCAAATGCTGCGAGAGCGCCGGAGTTGAGCTGGCGGGAGTTTTTCACCGATGCAAAGCTTCAGCAGGTCATCGGGATGGCCCTGACGAACAACCGCGATCTGCGGGTGGCGGCCTTGAACGTTGAACGGGCGAGGGCCATGTACGGAATTCAACGTGCAGAACTGCTGCCAACGCTCGACGCCGTCGGCAGCGGGAGCAAGGCGCGTGTTCCGGCCGACCTTTCCAGCAGTGGACATCGGCAGACCATAGAGCGCTACGATGCCAACCTCGGCGTCGCTTCCTGGGAGATTGATTTCTTCGGCCGCATCCGCAGCTTCAAGGATCGGGCCCTGGAGGAGTTCCTCGCGTCCGAGCAAGCCCGTCGCAGCGCGCAAATACTACTGGTGTCCTCGGTGGCCAATGCGTACCTGGCCCTGGCGGCTGACCGCGAGAATCTCACGCTCGCCGAAACGACTCTCCAGACCCAGCAGGCGGCGTACGACCTGGTCAAACGCCGTAACGAACTGGGCCTCGTCCCGGATTTGGATCTGTTTCGCGCGCGAATACCGCTCGATGTCGCCCGGCGCGATGTTGCCATTTACACCCAGCAAGTGGCGAAAGACGAGAATGCCCTTAACCTGCTGGTCGGCCTGCCCACAGCGAGTGAGCTTCTGCCCACGGAGCTGAATGGCGTTACCCCCCCTGAAGAAATCACCGCGGGCCTCTCCTCCGAGGTCCTGCTGCTCCGGCCAGATGTACTGGGTGCCGAACATCAGCTCAAAGCGGCCAACGCCGACATCGGCGCGGCGCGGGCGGCATTCTTCCCGCGCATTTCGCTCACCGCGGCAATCGGCACCGCCAGCAGCGAGTTGGAGGGTCTGTTCAAGTCCGGCTCGGGCGCCTGGAGTTATGCGCCGCAGATTGTGATGCCGGTCTTCGATGCCCGCCTGTGGTCGGCGCACAAGGCCGCCAAAGTGCAGCGCGAACTCGCCGTGACCCAATACGAGCAGGCGATCCAGAGCGCCTTCCGGGAAGTGGCCGATGCCCTGGCTGTCCGCGGCACGGTGGATCGGCAGGTCGCGGCGCAGCAATCTCTGGTCAATGCTTCGGCCGAGACTTACCGCCTGGCCACATCCCGCTACGACAAGGGAATTGATAGCTTTCTGAGCGTCCTCGATGCGCAGCGGTCTCTCTTCGCCGCGCAGCAGGTCCTCGTCCTCCTCCGGCTGGAAAGGCTCGCCAACCAGGTGACGCTTTACGCAGTGCTGGGAGGCGGCTGGCAGCCCCAGGCATCGGGCAACCTTGCCGTCATGTCCGCTGGCTCCACCCGGCAGGGGCACAACTGATTTCCGCGAAGGCCGGTTCGTATGCTCCAGCGACATCCATCTGCATCCGGCAGAACGGCCAATCCCACGCTGATCAAGGGCCTCTCTCCTCAAAGCGCCATGGATGTCTTCCCCGCAAGCCGATGGTCAGGCGCGGCGGGCCGGAAACCGACAGTGGAACAGGCGCAGGGAACAAGTGTGGCAGCGAACGTGACCAATGGCTCGCATTGGGAGACAGTCGTCTTTTGGCTCCTCCTGGCCGGCCTGTTCGTCGCCAGTGTGCTCGCCGGTTACATGTTCTGGCTTAAACTGTCCTTCCGCTAGCGGTAACAACCCCGAAGGGGGATCGAGCAAACCTGCTTTCGGCCTGGTGCCGGTTCGGCCATACTCCGGGCCTATGCCGCAAGACGTAGACCTCGTTCGGTTTTGGGCCGATAACGACGCAGCGATGCGTGACCCGTTCTCTCCGGGCATCCCGCAATTCCCGATGGGCATCACCATGGGCTACGAGGCGCTCTTCAGCGAGCTGGGCCACCCTTTCAACCTGCGCCGGCTGGAGGAGGACTACGACTTCGCACGCTCTGCCGCCCGCGCCTATAACGACAAGGCCGAGCGCATCGTTGGCCGCCGGCTGCTGGACGAAACGGCCTTCGATCCCTCCCGTCGCTTTCCCAAAGTCAAGGGGCTGGAGGAGGTCTTTGGCTGCCGGAACGTATGGGAGAGCGAAAGCTGGTGGGCTTTGCCCGCGGCGGACACGCCGCTGGAGCTGGAAAAGCTGCTCACCCGTGTCGAGCAACTCGATCTCGCCGCCGAGATGTTCCCGCCCGACTGGGAGCACGGCTGCCGGCGCATCTACGAGCAGCACGGCCTCCGCCCCGTCCTTAAGCTCGACCTGCGCGGCCCGGTGACCCTGGCGACCAGCGTCTATGGCGTGGAGAACCTCATCTACCTGCTGATGGACGCGCCGCAACTCGCCTTGCGCTTCCGTGACGTCATTGCCCGGACCGCGATCCAGTATTACCGCCTCTGCCGCCGCGCCAGCGACCCGCTTCGCTTGACGCCCGGGTTCAGCTTCCGCGACGACAACTGCCAGATGCTCACCGCCGACATGTACGAGCAATTCGGCCTGCCCATCCTCCAGGCGGTGTTCGCGGAATTCGCCCCCGGCACGAACGATCGGCGCTACCAGCATTCCGACTCGGACATGGGCCACCTGCTTGGCCCGCTTTCCCGGGCGGGGCTCAACGCGGTCAACTTCGGTCCCAAGATTCGGTTTGCAAAGATTCGCCGCCACATGCCCCGCGCGATCGTCCACGGCACGCTGGCTCCCTTCACGTTTATGCGCAACGACGAGCAGGCCATCGTCGCCGAGGTCCGCCGCGACCTGGATGAGGCCCGCCCCACATTGGGCCTGGTCGTTGACACCGCCGGCTCGATCAACGACGGCTCCCGGCTGAGCAGCATGCGAACCGTAATGCGGACAATCCAGTCCTACGGGCGGCTCGCGACTTGAGCCGGCGGGAGTTTGCTCTTGACCGTTCCAACCGCCCGTTTATGGTCGGCGCTGTGAGTATTGCGCTGATACCTCGGGCGGTTAAAGAACGGATGGGGCGCACCGCTAAGCCTGTGTGCATGCTGTTTCCGCTGATCTTGTTGCTCGTCGGATGTGCCCACACGCAGCCCCAGTTTGATCCGGCGAACTTCCAGTCGCCCGGCATCGAGCGATGTCTCCAATACTGGACGGCGAATTACTCGCCCAGCGCCGTCAACCATTTCTACGTCTGCGCCACCGACCTCGACCAGGGCAACCTGGTCGAGGCGCTCGTCTATTGGCGTGAGGGCGGCCGGCTGATGGACTACGCCGAAATGCCCGAAGGCGCCGAAGCGCAGGCCTGGCGGCTCCGGCCGAAAGTAGACCGGGAAGCAGTCTTAACCGACGAGAAGATCAGCGACAGCAATCATGTCGTGCCGCGTCGCGTCTGGGAGAAGTGGGTCAAACAATGCATCACCGACGGCAAGGAATACGTGGTGACCTTGAAACAAGCCCAGCTCATCTTCCCCAAGCCCGGCCCACCGTCCGCCAACGCATCTCCGCCACCCGGCCCGCGTTGATGCGGTCGAGTCAGTCCGGCCGGCCAGCCTCAGTCCGCCCCGGCGTTTGCGCCTTGGCGCGCGCGGCTGAACCGCCGCTTAACCGGCTGCGACGGATGCTGTAGCAGAAGTATATAACCAAACCGGCGACCAGCCAGCCGAGGAATCGGCCCCAGGTCTTCGCGGGCAGCTCGCGCATCAGCCACGCGCAGGTGAAGATTGCTCCCAGCGGCACCCATGGCACCCACGGTGTCCGAAACGGGCGCGGCCGGCCCGGGTCTATGCGCCGCAACACCAAAACCCCCGCCGCCACCAACACGAACGCAAAGAGCGTCCCTATGTTGCACAGCTCGACGACTTCGTTGATGTTGCTCACGCCCGCAAAGCCCGCCACCAGCACGCCGGTCAGAATCGTGGTCACATGCGGGGTGCGGAATCGGGTGTGCACCCGGGCGGCCCAGTCGGGCAGGAGCCGGTCGCGCGCCATAGAGAACAAAATGCGCGGCTGGCCAAGCTGGAAGACGAACAGGACGGAGGTCGTCGCCACAACCGCCCCAAACGCCACAATCCCGGCGGCCCAGTGGATGCCCCGCGCCGCAAACGCAGTCGCCAGCGGCTCGGCGGTGCCGAGCTGTTCAGTCCTGACCATGCCGGTCAGCACCGCCGCCACCGCAATGTAGAGCACGGTGCAGACCACGAGGCTGGCCAGGATGCCGATCGGCATGTTCCGCTGCGGGTCGCGTGTCTCCTCCGCGGCGGTCGAGACCGCGTCAAACCCGATGTAGGCGAAGAAGATGATGGCCGCCCCCATCGAGATGCCGTGGAAACCGTGCGGAGCGAAGGGCGACCAGTTGGCCGGTTGCACGTAGCAGGCGCCCACGACCAGAAAGAAGATGACGATCACGAGCTTAACCGCGACCATGGCGGCGTTGAACCACGCGCTCTCGCGGATGCCGACCACCAGAATCGCGGTCAGCAGCATCACGATCAGGAACGCCGGCAGGTTGAAAACCAAATGCAGCCCCGCTAACTGCGGCGCCGACGTCCACGCGGTCGCGGCCAGCAGGACGTCCGGGCTTAGCGTGCTCAGGCCGGCGTTCGCGGACTGCAGTTCGGCGACCTGGCGCGCCGCCTGCAGGGCCGAGCGGTAATCCACCCCCAGCCAGGCGGGCCAGTCCAGCTCCAGCCCCCGCAGAAGTTCCTGAAAATAGCCCGACCACGAAATGGCCACGGCGACGTTGCCCACGGCGTATTCGAGAATCAGGTCCCAGCCGATGATCCAGGCGACCAGCTCACCAAGGGTCGCATAGGCGTATGTGTAGGCCGAGCCTGCGGTCGGCACCATGGACGCAAACTCCGCATAGCAGAAGCCCGCCAGCGCGCACGCCACCGCCACGAGCAGAAATGACACAATGATCGCCGGCCCTGCGCCGGCGTGATCGGGACCGCCGGCCACCGCGCTGCCGATGCTGGAAAAGATGCCCGCGCCCACCGCCGCGCCCACGCCCAAAGCCGTCAGTTGCACCGGGCCCAGCACGCGTTTGAGCCGGCGCTCTGGAACAATCGTCTCGCTGACCAACTGGTCCAGCGACTTGCGGCGAAAGAGCTTGCCCGGGAACATGCGCGCTCAGAACGGCTCGGCGGTAGCTGACATCCCCGAAAGCAGATTTCACAAGGCCGCCAGGCGCAAGTGAAAAATCCGCCCTTTTAACCGGCTGGCCGTGGGCCTAGACTCGGCCCATGAGTGCCGAAGCTGTTACCCGCCGCCAGTTTGCCAGCGACAATTATGCCGGCATTTGCCCGGAGGCGTTTGCCGCGATGGCCGAGGCCAACCAGGGCCACGAGGTTAGCTACGGCGACGACACCTGGACCGCGAAGGCGTCGAACCTGATCCGCGATGTGTTCGAGACCAACTGTGAGGTGTTCTTTGTCTTCAACGGCACGTCGGCCAATTCGCTTTCCCTTGCCTCGCTCTGCCAGTCCTATCACAGCATCCTCTGTCACGAGCAGGCGCATGTCGAAACTTCGGAGTGCGGCGCGCCGGAGTTTTTCGCCAACGGCACGAAGGTGCTGCTGTTGCCGGGCGAGCACGGGAAGATTGACGCCGGGAGCATCGAGCACGCCGTCAGCCGGCGGACGGACATTCACTATCCCAAACCACATGTCGTCAGTCTCACGCAGGCGACGGAGTTGGGCACGGTCTACTCGCTCGACGAGCTGCGCGCGATCAGCGATGTGGCCCGGCGCTTGCATCTGCGCATCCACATGGACGGCGCTCGCTTTGCTAACGCGGTGGTTGCGCTCGGCGTCACACCCAAGGAGATCGCCTGGGAAACCGGCGTGGATGTGCTTTGCTTCGGTGGCTCCAAGAACGGGATTGCCCTGGGCGAAGCGGTGGTGTTCTTCAATCCCGAGCTGGCGCGTGAGTTCGATTACCGCTGCAAACAGGGCGGGCAGCTCGCTTCCAAGATGCGCTTTCTGTCGGCGCCGTGGGTGGGGATGTTGCAGGACGGAGCGTGGCTGCGGCACGCCAAGCATTCGAACGCGATGGCGCGGCGGCTGGAAGCGGCGATCGGCACGCTGCCGCATGTCAAGATCGCGCACCCGGTCCAGACCAACGTTGTCTTTGCCCGTCTGCCGGATGCCGTCATCCGCGGAATGCACCGGCGTGGTTGGAAGTTCTATACCCACGTCAGCGTGGATAGCGCACGGCTCATGACCAGTTGGGACACGACGGCAGAGGATGTGGACGCCTTTGCGGCGGACTTGGCGGAACTTACAGCCAGGCAAGATGGCGAGCAGCGGGTGGAGAGTTAAATCAGTAAAATGAGTCTATGAGTTGCCTGGACGGAAAACTGGCTGGTGCTGTGCTTGTGTTATTCCTGGCAGGCATTGAGACGGTGGCTGCTGCGGATGAGTTGCCTTATAGCATAGCCAAGGAGGCGTGGGAGGAGGGGTTGGGCAGTCATCGCGCGGTGGTGCGGATCGAGCAGAAGGTCGAGGCGGTGCTGGTGAAGATTCCCTGGCGGCGGCGCGACCGCGATCCGGAGCGCAAGCAGATTATCGTCGTGGACGGAGCGACCAGCCAGCGTATAACGAATGTTGCCTGCCTGCGTCTCGACCGGTTTGAGGGCGCGCTGGCGTTTCAGCCGCAAACCGCGCCGGGAGATTACTTCGTCTACTATTTGCCGTTCAAACCGCAGCCGGGCTGGGGCAATTACAACTATGACTATCTCCCGCCAAAGGACACTGCCGGCGCCGAGTGGAAGGCCGGTTTGCCGCAGGACCGCGAGACGTTGCCGCGCGCCACCGTCGTTCGCTTGGAGGCTCGGACCGAGTTCGACAGCAACTACCCGATGGAAATCGTCGCCACGCCGGAGGAAACGCAAACACTGCTTGGCCGGGCTGCCGCCCCTTACCTTCTGTTTCCCGAAGACCGGCGCTTTCCCATCCGCATGACAGATGAGCTGCCGCTGCGGTGGGCGAAATCCGCTCCGGGACAGGAATTCCGCGGCGAGGCGCAACGGAATGAGTTTTATGTCTTCCAGATTGGTGTCTGGACCGCGCGGACAAACCTCGCGGGGTTGGAGGTGGAGTTCGAGGGCGGAATCGCCGGCTGGCTAAACTGCTTCAACACCAGCGGCACGAACTGGGACGGCAAGTCGTTCCGCAAGACGCTCGACGTTCCCCAAGGCAAGGTGCAAGCGCTCTGGATCGGCGTGGATGTGCCGCGCGATGCAAAGCCCGGTGAACACCATGCCACCGTGAAACTCCGCCCGAAGAATGTGAAGCCCGCCAGTGTTCAGCTTACCCTCCACGTGCTGCCCAGCGAACTGGCTGACCGTGGAGACAGCGAGCTGTGGCGGCTCGCGCGGCTGCGCTGGCTGGATTCAGCGCGTGGGACGGACAGCAGCCCAACCGCCCCCTACTCGCAATTGACCGTGACAAATCGTTCCATAGTTGGCAGCGGTTTCCGCGCAACCTTCGGCGGCTCACAGGTCGGTGAAATGCCCGTTAGCTTGCATGGCGGCGGGGAGGAATTGCTCTGCGGGCGCATGGGCTTCTATGTTGACAGGGCCGACAAGCCGCTCGGCCAGCCGCAGCGGACACTGCTCGGGCCCTGGACCCGCGACGGGGCGGGTTGGGTAGGATTGGCATCGGAGTGCGAAACCGACAATCTCGCGATACATGGCTCGACCGCTGTGGAGTTCGACGGCACGATCACCATGACTGCCCAACTACGCGGCTTGGGAGCCTTCCACGCGGACAACCTGCGCGTGGAAATCCCCCTCCGGGCAGAGGTCGCCGCGTATTTCATGGGCATCGGCCTGCCCGCGTGCCGGACGCCGACGAATTACACCTGGCGCTGGACGGGGCCTAACAACAGCTTCTGGATCGGCAACGCCCACGCCGGCCTGCACGTCAAACTGCTCGGCAGCCACTATGAGGGGCCGATGCAGAACCTCTACCACCCGAAGCCGCCGCCGAGCTGGTTCAACGGCGGCAAAGGTGGTGTGACCATCACCAGTGGGCCGGAAGGCGAAGTGTTGGCGCAGGTCTTCACAGGGCCGTTCGAGCTGAAGGCAGGCGAGGAGCGTTCGTTCAGTCTCTCGCTGCTCGTCACGCCGGTCAAACCACTCGACCCCGCGACCCACTTCCACGAGCGCTACTGGCATAGCACCCACAATATCCCGTCGGACGTTAATGTCATCAACGTCCACCATGCCACAATGCCGAACCCGTTCATCAACTACCCATTCCTCGCGGCGGACAAGCTGCGCGAGTTCTGCCGCACGAACCAGGCGGCTGGGCGCAAGGTGAAGGTCTACTACACCATCCGCGAGTTGACCTCGCACCTGCCGGAATTGTGGGCCTTGCGCAGCCTGGGCGACGAGGTGCTCGCGGGCGGGCCGGGCGGCGGTTACCCCTGGCTGCGCGAACACCTGGGCAGCGGCTACACGACCGCATGGTACACCGCCGTGGAAGGTGAAGAAGTGGATGCCGCCATCCTCACCAGCGGCGCGTCCCGCTTATACAACTTCTATGTGGAGGGCATCAACTGGCTCGCGCGCAACGCGCCCATTGACGGCCTTTACCTCGACGACGTCGCCTACGACCGCACGATTCTCAAGCGCGTGCGCAAGGTGCTTGACCGTGCCCGGCCCGGCTGCCTGATTGACCTGCACTCCAATACGCTCTTCTCGATCGGCCCGGCGAATCAATACACCGAGTTCTTCCCCTACGTGAACCGGCTCTGGTTCGGCGAGGGCTTCAACTATGACGCCATGTCCCCCGAGCAATGGCTGGTCGAGTGCAGCGGTATCCCGTTCGGCCTGATGGGCGACATGCTCCAGGACGGCGGCAACCCCTGGCGCGGGATGCTGTTTGGCATGACCGCCCGCCTGCCTTGGCCGAAGTCCGATCCGCGCCGCGTGTGGAAGATTTGGGATGAGTTCGGCATCGGCCAAGCGCAGATGTTCGGCTGGTGGGCAACGAACTGCCCCGTCCGCGCCAGCCGCGACGACGTGCTGGCCACCGCCTACGTGAAGCCGGGCAAAAGCCTGATCGCCCTGGCCAGTTGGGCGCCGGGGAAGTCCGAGGTGCGCCTCCAATTTGACTGCCAGGCGCTGGGGCTGGATATCGGCAAAGCTCGCCTCATCGCCCCGGCCATCACGGACTTCCAGCCCGCCGGGCAATGGCGCCTGGATGAGCCAATCCCCGTCGAGCCCAAACGCGGCTGGCTCCTTCACCTGTCGGAGGTGCCGTAGCCGCAAATGGGCTCTGGACAAGCCCCGGAGGGCGCCTAGAATATTTATCGATTTTCTGTTTGCACTTATTGAAGACACTGCTAGAACTATCGCCGTTGGGCATATTTTTCGGGGCCGGTTGGTCGATTTTTGAACGAGTTCCGCTTGGGCGCTTCTATTCCTCACGACCAAGTTCGCGGAGTCGCAGGCAGATCGTGTCGGAATGAACGTACCCATTTTATTAGCGCAGGTCGGCGCCAGAGCAGGTGAGGCGGAACTGCTTTACATCTGGCGGCGGTGCACACCCGAAGGCAAGGCCGTCATCTTCTGCCTCGTCATCCTGTCGGTCATCGCGTGGTCCGTGATGATCGCCAAGGCCATCCAGATGCGCCGGGCCAGGAAGCTCAACCAGTACTTCGACTCCGAGTTCCGCACGCAGAAGCACGTCCTCGATCTCTACGATCGCCGGGTCCAGGCGCAGGGCTGCCCGCTGTTCACCGTCTATCAGGCCGGCAGCCTGGAGCTGGACGCGCGATTGAAGAATCCCGACGGCGGCGGGCGCAAGAAGTTCGTCTCGCTCAAAGGCATCGAGCACGTCAAGCGCACCCTCGAAACCGCCGTGGCGCAGGAAGCGCTCAAGCTGGAGTCGGGGCTGATCCTGCTGGCCATTGCCGTGAGCGGCGCGCCGTTCCTGGGCCTGCTGGGAACGGTGTGGGGCGTGATGAGCACGTTTGGCCACGTCGCGCAGCAGGGCGTCGCGACCATGGCGGCGATGGCGCCCGGCGTGGCGGCGGCGCTGATCACTACGGTCGCGGGCTTGCTGGTGGCGATCCCCTCCATGTTCGCCTACAACTGGCTGGTGCATAACCTGCGCGTGTTCACCGTGGGGCTGGACAACTTCGCGCAGGAACTGGTGTCCAAGATCGAGACGGAGTATCTTGAGGAAGAGTAGAAGTTGAGGGTTGACGATGCGCCGTTTCTCACAACGCAGTGCGCTGGTGACGCTGAGCGAGATTAACATCACGCCGTTGCTGGACCTTGCGTTTGTGCTGCTGATCATCTTCGTCATCACCACGCCGCTGCTCGAGCAAGGCCTGAGCCTCAAACTCCCGGCCGGCGGCAAGCCGGACCGGCCGATCGAGCGGCGGGACATCCGCACCGTCGAAGTCAGTTCGCAGGGGGCGCTAATGCTCGACCGCCGGCGGCTGTCGCTGGATCAGATCGAGGCGGCGCTGGTCCGGGACTTCCGCGCGAACCCGAACCTGGTGGTCTACCTGCGCGCCGATGAGAACTGCCGGTGGCGGGAGGTGGAGGCCGTGATGGATCGCTGCCAGCGCAACGGCATCACCCGCCTCTCGGCACGCACCGAAACGCCCAAACGTTGATGAACCGGCTGCAACAGAAATGCTTCGTCGCCTCAGCCGGCATCCACGTGCTGCTGATGGTGATTCTGGTGATCGGCCCCGCGTTCCTGACGTCGAAGAGCAAATCGGATCCCCGCCCGCCCCTGGACTATATCCCCACAAAGCTGATTGACGCGGCGTTTGCCGGTGGCGGCAACCCGAACGGCACGCCTCCGCCGCCTGCCCCGCCCGAGCCGCGACCGCCCACCCCGGCACCGCCGGCGCAGCTGCCCGAGCCGGTAAAACCACAGCCGGCCGCACCGCCACCCGAGCCGGTCAAGGAGGTCAGACCTACCACGCCCGACCCGGACGCGGTGGAGCCCGAACGCAAGCGGACGTTGCCCGAGGTCAGCACCAAACGGATTGTCCGCCCGCGTGACGCCAAGAAGGCCCCGTCCTCGTCCACCGCCTCGACGTCAAGTGCCGACAGCGCAGAACAGCGCTTGGCGGATGCGAGGAAGCGCGCGGCGACGATGATTGGCGCAACGGCCCGCAGCCTGCGCAACGACATGGCGCCCGGCACAAGCATCGAGCCTTTAGGCCCCGGCGGCGGCGGCGAAGTGTATGCTGGTTACGAGCAGGCGGTTCAGAGTATTTACTGGCATGCCTGGATTCCGCCACAGGACTCGGCCAATGATGCCGCCATTGCCCGAGTCCGGGTCACCATCGCGAGCGACGGCACCGTCCTGTCGGCGCGCATCGTCCAACCGTCGGGCGACACCAGTGTGGACAACTCCGTGCAGCGGACGATCGACCGGGTAACTTTCCTCGCTCCTTTCCCCGAGGGGGCGAGAGACAAGCAACGCACTTACATTATCAAATTTGACCTTAAAGCCAAACTTCTATCCGGATGAAACCTACCAACGCACTCCTCACTAAGCTCTGTCTCTTGGCAGCCGCCGCCGCCGCCAGCCGCCTGATGGCGCAGGTTGAAATCCCGGTCGAGAAACGGATCGAGATCCCCGGCCAGGCCAGGCCCATCCTGGTCTCCATGAGCGGCCTGACCGGCGAGGCGGCATCCACGCTCCAGTTCGATCTTTACGTGCAGGGCTTCGCTTTTACCAACGCCCAGTCGGCGCAGTACCTGATCAGCGGCAGCAACAACGGCAACCTGCAGGCTCGGGTCACGGACCCGCACAATAAGAGCACGCTGGTTTCCAAGGCCTACTCCGGCGCGTCTCTGCGGCGCCAGGTCCATGCCTTTGCCGATGACTTCGTCCAGGCGCTCGGCCGCAAGGGGATAGCGCAGACCAAGATCGCCTGCAAAGGCGCCAACGGCCGGACCAGCGAAATCTATGTCACCGACTTCGACGGTCACAACGTGCAGCCGGTAACGAAGGATAACAGCATCGTGGCCGCTCCCTGCTGGGTGCCGGGACACCTGGCGCTGTATTACGTATCTTACAAATTGGACAACGCCGACATCTTCTACCATGACCTGTCGACGGGAGCGCGGCGTGCGTTCGCCCGGTTCGGCGGGTCGAACATCGGTCCGGCAGTGTCTCCCAACGGCAACCACGTCGCCATGGTCCTGAGCAAGGACGGCTGGGTGGACCTTTACGTTTCCGCCGCCGCCGGCGGCGATCCCAAGCGGCTGACCCGCTCGCCGCAGGACGAGTCCTCGCCCTGCTGGTCGCCGGATGGGAACTGGATTTGTTTGGCGGCCAAAGAGCGGGAGCGCCGGATGCTCTGCAAGGTGCCCGCGTCGGGCGGAGCCTTGAAGCAAATCGGGACCGGCGGCACGCCCAGCCCCACCGAGCCGGATTACTCGCCGGACGGCAAGTGGATTGCCTACACGGCGCAATACCGATCCGGCTTCCAAATCTGCGTCGTGCCGGCCGAGGGCGGCGCAGCGGTGTCGCTGGTCGAGGGCGAAGACCCGTCCTGGTCGCCGAACTCGCGGACGCTGGCTTTTTGCCGGCGGCGGGGGGGTGGAAATTACGTGCTCTCTCTGCTTGACGTACCGACCAAACAATACAAAGATGTATCCCGAATTTCGGGAATTAGCTCGCAGTCACAACCCAGTTGGGCTAGATAGGCCCGTCCATGAAAGGCAAGACAAGATGAAACTGAACAAGTTTGCAAACCTGATGGTGATCGGATTGGTGCTCACGATTGCGGCCTCCGGCTGCCGCAAGAAACCTGTCAACACAACAGTTCTTCCCGGATCGCGAGCGGGCAGGGTTGCCGAGGCGCCGCCGGGTGGATTGCTGACGCCCGGCACGGGAGTGTCAACGGGGGAGGGGGTTGGCAGTACGCCCAGCGGTTTCCCGATGAACCCGGCCGGCTCGCATCAAGGCTGGCCCGAGGACGCCCAGGCCCTTAAAGCCGAAACGGTCTACTTCGATTTTGACAGCTCGGCCATCAAGGCGAGCGAGCAGTCCAAGATCACGGCGGTGGCCGATTACCTCAAATCCAATTCCGCCAAGGCTGTGCGGGTCGAAGGCAACTGCGACGAGCGCGGCACTGAGGAATACAACCGTGCGCTCGGCGAGCGCCGCGCGCAAGCCGTGCGCGCGGAACTCATCAACCTGGGCATTGACCCGACCCGCGTTGACACCAAGACCTGGGGCAAGGACAACCCGGCGAACGACCCGGGTCACGACGAGACCGCCTGGCGGAAGAACCGCCGGGATGATTTCATCGTCCTGTCGCCGCCGGGCAGCTAGTCCGGCACTGGGCAAAAACATCTGCCGCGAGCATCTCACCCTCCGCACGGAATGCAATCAGACCGTGCGCTCGTGCGCTCTGGCGAGGTTTTTTGCGGCTTTACTATTTCAGGGGAGGGGCTTACGCTACTGGGACATTGTTTGCTAATTTATGAACGCTATGTTTGGCTTGTTTAACCTGGGCGGCGGGGAAATTATTCTGATTCTCGCCCTGGTATTGATTTTGTTCGGGGCCAAGAAGCTGCCGGAACTGGCCAAGGGCCTGGGGACTGGGATCAAGGAATTCAAGAAGGCCACGCGCGAAGTCACCGACGAGATTCACACGGCGATGGATGACACCCCTCCGCCGCCCAAGTCTTTGCCCACCACCGGCACCCAAGCCGAGGCGCAACAGACCACTTCGCAATCCACTCCTGAAGCCAAAGACTGATTCGCTGAGCGGTTCTTCCCATGGCTGATGAACCCGTAGCGGAGCATATTGACGAGCAGGAAGAGGAGGAAGGGGGGCCGATAAAATCCTTCCTTGAGCACCTCGAGGACCTCCGCTGGGTGCTCATCAAGAGCTGCGCCGCCGCCGGCGTCGCCATGCTCGTTTGTCTGCTGGGGGGCAACTATGTCATCGGGGTTCTGGAGTGGCCGCTGCGCCAGGCACCGGCCCTGCACACTTCCAGGACGCAAACTGTCAAGGTGTTCCTCGGCACCAACCAGCTCAGCGTTCTCCACCCCGCCACTAATGACCCGCTGGCTTCGCTGGTCGGCACCAACCGCTCTGTCCGCCTGGAGCTTGTGCCCGGCGTCCAGGGCACCAACCAGATCATGGCCTGGCGCGTCCAGCCCGACGCCGAGAGCCGGGCCGAACCGGGCCTGGGCATTCAAATTATCAACCTGAGTCCGGCGGGCTCGTTCATTGTGGCGACCAAGGTGGCGTTTTTTGGCGGCTTGGTGCTGGCGTCGCCGTTCATCTTCTACTTCGTCGCGCATTTCGTTTTTCCCGCGCTGCGGATGCGGGAGAAGAAATACGTTTATCGCGGCCTGATTTTTGGCCTCGGGCTGTTCGCAATCGGGGTTTGCTTCTGTTATTTCATCCTCATGCCGATAGCGCTGGCGGCTTCTGTCCAGTACGCCGAGTGGCTTGGCTTTTCCGCCACCCAATGGCGGGCGGAGGACTACGTGAGTTTCGTGTGCAAGTTCATGCTGGGCATGGGCATCGGCTTCGAGCTGCCCGTGGTGGTATTGACGCTGGTCAAGATCGGCGTCCTAAACTATCGCATGCTGGCGGGCGGCCGGCGGTATGTGATCGTCATCAGCGCCGTGCTGGGCGCCGTGCTGACCACTCCGGAAGTGATCACCCAGGTCCTGATGGCCATCCCGCTCTATCTGCTATACGAAACCTGCATTTGGATCGCCTGGTACTGGGAGCGAAAGGAAAAGCAGCGGGAGGTGGCCGCCGCCGCAGGAGATGCCGTAACGGGAACGTGAGGACGCTGCTGTGGGTGTGCTGTCAAAGCGGCAGTCTGCCCCTGGACGGCACCCTGGGACATGCCCTTCGCGCCCCGCGGCCCTCGGCCTCATTCCTGCGACAACTTTTTTCACTTCCCCTCTTTACAAGGCCCCGGCCTTGGTTAGACTGCGTACCAGCAAACGATACTATATGCGTAACACGTTCCCTGTCCTCGCCACCGCGGTGATCGCCGGCATCCTGGCCTGCGGCTGCGCCAACACGGAGAAGAAACTCGGGCGCGGCATGAGCAACATGACCGAGTTTGTCCGCCTCGGGGAGATGCGCCGCTCGATTGAGCAGACCGCCCTGTTCGAGCAGCCCGGCGGGCATTACGCCACCGGCTTTGTCCGCGGCCTGAACAAGACATTCGCGCGGACGGGCGTTGGCATCTATGAAGTCGTGACCTGCCCTTTCCCGCCTTACGACCCGGTGTTCACCGATTACCTCTCGCCCAACCCGGCCTATCCTGACAACTACCGGCCGGATATTATGGACGACTCGCTGTTCGCCACCGATTCCAATATGGGCTTTAGCGGCGGCGACATCGCGCCCTTCATTCCGGGCAGCCGATTCAAGATTTTTAATACCCACTAAAGCCGCCTCCCGGCAACAGGTCTCTTGCGCGCCAGCATTCACATGCTGGCGCTGTTTTTTTAGGGTGCGCCCGGCAGGGCGCACTGACTAGTTGGTTAGAGTCCAATGCACACCCGG
>DAOTCE010000052.1 GCA_035452965.1 Candidatus Paceibacterota bacterium
GAGAAGTACCTGGCGCGGTTGGATGCGCAAACGGATGAGGAGTTTGCGGCGTATGGAAAGCGGGCTTCGTTCTTCAACGCGACGGCGCGAACGGCGGAGGCTTACCTGGGGCTGATTTTCCGCCGGCCTCCTTTTGTGAAGCTGCCGAGCGAAGGCACGGGTGTTGGTCGGGCGTTGGCTGAGTTCCAGAATGATGCGGACATGCTGGGGACCTCGCTGACTGGCTACGCCAAGGTTGTGGTGGGGGACGTGGTTGGGCTCGGACGGGCAGGGTCGCTGGTGGATTGGGAAGGTGGCGACGCAAGAGGCCAAGGGGCCGAGCGACGGGCCTATGCGGTGTTCTATCCGGCTGAGCGGATCATCAACTGGCGGATGGGGCGTGTGCGGGGGCGGAATGTGCTGACGCTTTTGGTGCTCAGGGAAACGGCGAACATCGAACATCCAACATCGAACTCCGAACATCGAACGGGGAACACCTCACCCCAGCCCTCTCCCCAGAGCGGAGAGGGTGACCCGTTCGTCAGCGACCTGGTGGAGCAGATTCGCGTGTTGCGTTTGATCGTGGGTGAAGACGGCGATGCGTTCTGCCGTGTGGATTTGTGGCAGGAGCAGGCTGTCGAAGGGGAGAAGGGCAAGACAGAGTGGGTGGTGGTTGACTCGCGGGTGCCGCGGCGGCTGGGCAAGCCGCTGCCGTTGATTCCGTTTGTGTTTCATGGGCCGCGGCATTCGCGGGCGGATGTGGATCGCGGACCGCTGGAAGACATCATCGCGGTGAACCTTGACCATTACCGCCTGGATGCTGATTTCAAGCATGGGCTCCATTTCACGGCGCTGCCGACGGCCTGGGTGAGTGGCTTCGACAAGACGGCGTCGCTGCGGATTGGTTCGAGCTCGGCGTGGGTGAGCGAGACGCCGGGGGCCGCGGCTGGATTCCTGGAGTTCACCGGGCAGGGGCTGACGACGTTCGAGCGGGCGATGGACCGCGATGAGCGGCTCATGGCGGTGCTAGGGTCGCGGATGCTGGAGGACGTGAAGAAGGTGGGCGAGACGGCCACGGCGATCGAGCTGAGGCAGTCGGGCGAATACAGCATCCTGGGCAACGTGGCGGCGAGCGTGAGCGAGTCGCTGACGCAACTCCTTCGCTGGGTGTACTGGTGGAACTCGACGGAGGAGCTACCTGACGACGTGACCAGCGAGCAGGTGTTGGTGACGCTGAACAGCGACTTCAGCACCAAGGGGCTGGCGAGCCAGGACGTGCAGGCAATCGTGGCGGCGTGGCAGGCAGGGGCGATCAGCCAGGACACGATGCATGAGTTGTTCCGCCGGGGTGAGGTTCTGCCCGAGGGGAGAACAAATCCGGAAGAGGCGGCGTTGATCAAGGCCGGTGAGCGGGACCGGCCGGCGGTGAAAGCTTTGGCCCTGGCGCAGGGTGCGGCGGGGAAGAACTGAGTGAGCTATGGCATTGAAGTTCAAAATCAAATCGAAGGATGAAGTGCCGGCGGAGGTGCAGGCGCTTTACGTGGAGCGTGATGGCGCCCTGGTGCTGGACGTTGATGGTGCGGTGGACAAGTCCAAGCTGGATGAGTTCCGGACCAACAACATCACGCTGAGCAACGAGCTGGCGGAGCAGAAGAAGCGCTTTGAGGGCATTGACCCGGACGAGGTCCGCCGGCTGGCGGACGAGAAGCGCCGGCTCGAGGAAGCGCAGCAACTCAAGGCCGGTGAGACCGAGAAGGTGGTCGAGGCCCGAGTGAAGGCGGCGCGTGGCGAGCTGGAGAAGCAGCTTGCGGCGGCGGCGTCCGAGCGGGATGCGCTCAACTCGCGACTGGTGAGCATCCAGATTGACCAGGGCGTGGTGGCGGCAGCGACCAAGCGCGGGCTGCGGGCGACGGCGATGCCTGACATCACCGCCCGGGCGCGGAATGTGTTCCGCCTGGTGAATGGCGTGCCGACGGCTTTTGAGGCCGACGGCCAGACTGTGCGCGTGGGCAAGGATGGCAGCGCGGCAATGACTTTGGATGAGTGGGTGGAGCAGCAGGTTGCTGACGCTCCTCATCTGTTTGAATCCAACGCTGGTGGCGGTGCCGCCGGCAACGGCTCCGGTGGGGCTGGTGGAAATCGGTCCGTGAGGAATCCGTTCCGCAAGGAAACGTGGAACCTGACGGAGCAAATGAAACTGGAGAGAACTGATCCGGCGCTGGCGGCGCGATTGCGGGCGGCAGCGTGACGGATCGCAACCGGAGATTGAATTATGGCCAAGACGGCTATTGCGGACATCATCATCCCGACGAAGTTCGAGCAGTACGCGATTGAGCGGACGGCGGAACTGAGCGCGTTCGGGCAATGCGGCATCATCGAGCACTCGCCGGTGTTCGATGAACTGGCGGCGGGCGGCGGGCGAACGGTGGAAATGCCGTTCTGGAAGGACCTGACCGCGACACGGCAACTGTTGAGCGATTCGGCGTCGCTGACGGTAAACAAGATCACCGCCGACAAGGACATCGCTCGCATTCACAACGACGCGCAAGCGTGGAGCGTGAATCACCTGGCGAAGGTGATTTCGGGCGATGACCCGATGCAGGCGATTGTGGACCTGGTGGCGGCCTACTGGGCGCGCACGGATGAGGGGCTGGTGGTGTCCTGCCTCAAGGGCATCTTCGCGGCTGCGAGCATGAGCGGCAACTTGCTGGCGATTCACTCGGAGTCGGTGGCAGGACAGTCGGCCTCGACGCGGCTGAACGGCGCGACGTTCGTGGATGCGACGGTGAAGCTGGGCGACCGCGGGGACCGGCTGACGGCGGTGGCGATGCATTCGGCCACTGAGGCGGCGCTGCGGAAGCTGGATCTGATTGACTTCGTCCCTGACAGCGAGGGCAAGGCGCAGATCAAGAGCTTCCAGGGCCGGCGCGTGGTGGTTGACGACAACCTGCCGACGCGAGCGGGCAGCACGGACGGGACGGTCTATACGACCTACCTGTTCGGGCCGGGCGCGTTTGCCAAGGGCGCCGCGCCGCTGAGCGGTGCGCCGGTGCAAGGCGGCATCGGGACTGAGGGCGTGGAGTTCTACCGCGATGCCCTGGCGAGCGACTCGGACCTGATCAACCGGCGGCGCTACATCCTGCATCCGCGGGGTGTGAAGTTCAACAGCGCCAGCGTGGCCGGCGACTCGCCGACCAACGCGGAGCTGGAGAACGGCGCGAATTGGACGCGGGTGTTCGAGAACAAGAACGTGCGGATCGTGGCGGTGACGCACAACAACTGAGCGAGAGCGGGCGTCTGAGCGGACCTTGGGTTTGCGAGGACGCCCGCGCTCCTTGTGAAAGGACAAGCGATATGGGCAAAGAGATTCCGTGGAGTTTCCAGAAGATTCGTGGCGGCGAGCAACTGAACCTCAGGAGCCGTCCGTTCACCAACGTTGCGTCGCTGACGGCGGCGGGGGTCACGGCAGCGAGGAATCCTGGCGCGCTGCTTTACCTGAGCGCTGGGGGGACGGGTGCGGTGCCGTGCCTGGCGTTCAGCGACGGCACGAACTGGAAGCAGATCGCCATTGGAGCGAATGCCATCTGAGCATGGATGGCTTGCTTCCAATCATTCGGCGGGCGAGGCGTTCGCTGGTCCCGGTGGCCGGGGCCGCTGGTGGAGCGGACGCCAAGCCTGCTGGTGTTGCGGTGAAGGTCAAGCCTGAGCAAGCGAGTGCCGGCCAGGAGCAGCAGCGGAAGGAGGACGATGCGAAGCGCATTACAGGCGGGCCGGGGAAGTAGGGGCTTGAGCGCGGTGCTGCGGGCCTGGTGGGCGCTGCGGCAGCAGAAGCGGCGACGCGGGCGGGCCCAAGGCTGGGGAGACGGTGTGCCGCCGCAAGTGGTGCTGAATCCAGCGGTGGCCTTCTGGTGTCCGACCGACCCTGCCTGGGTGTCGGTGAGACTGTCGTGGTCGTATCCCACTGACCCGTTCTCCGACGGAACGTTCGAGATCGCGCAGGACCTCGATGGGGAGGGCAGCTTCGAGCCGATCGCGTGGCCAGCGGTTTCCGACAGGGTTGGCACTTGGGGCGGCGTGAGCAGCTACGAGTGGGTGCATGTGTATGCGACGAATACTAACACGCTGCTGCGGTACCGGGTGCGGTGCGTGGACGTGGGAGGTGAGGGCGCGTGGTCGGATGTGTGCGAGGTGGACATCAACAGCCGGGACTGGGCGTTTCCGTAGGCGGGCAGGTCGTAGGAGCGAAAGATGGCACTGACTTTGGTTAAAGAAGACGGGAGCGGCATGAGCGACGCGAACAGCTACGCGGACGTGGCGGACGGGGACATGTACCACGAGGCGCACTTGTATGCATCGGCGTGGACCGGGGCGACTGAGCAGAGGAAGGAAGCGGCACTGATGATGGCGACGCGCCTGATTGACTCGCAGTTCCAGTTCAACGGCAGCCGCACCAACGCGAGCCAGGCTTTGCAGTGGCCGCGTGCGGAGTGCCCTGACCCGGACAAAGGGCTGGTGAGGCTCTCGGCGCTGGTGTCGATTGGCTCGAACTTCGTTCCGTATGACAGCGTGCCGGCGGCGGTGGTGCGGGCGACGTGCGAGATGGCGCGGGAACTTCTGATTGTGGACCGGACAGCGGCGCCGCCGGGGGAAGGGATCAGCGCAACGCAGACGAGCCAAGCGACACATACCGGCACGAGCGGGTCAAGCAGCCAGTCGAGCACGACCTACAGCAAGGAGGACACGCGGCCGATTGTGTCGCGGGTCGCCCAGGCGATGCTGGCGAAGTATGGGGCGCTGATTCAGGGGGGCAGCGGCAGTGTGCGGCTGGTGAGGGCATGAAGTGGCTCAGGACAACGGTGTTTCTGGCGTGGGCCGTGTCGGCTGGGGCGGAGCGGTTGACGCTGGCATGGGATGCGTCGCCCTCGGCGGCGGTGGCGGGCTACCGCGTTTACTGGGGCACGAACTCGCGGGCGTATTTCGGCGTGACCAACGCGGGGCTGGTCCTGACACAGGCGGTGGTGCTGCCGCACCGGGGGCGGTGGTTCTTTGCGGCCACGGCCTACAGCACCAACGGGCTGGAGTCGGATTTCAGCAGTGAGGTGTCGTGGGAGAGCAAGCCCCTGCCGCCGGCGATGGCGGGTGAGGCGTGGGTAAGGGTAGCGCCGGTATTCGGTCGGAGCACAAATCTAGCGGCCTGGGGGAGCGTGACGGGTGAAGCGACGTGGTTCCCGGCGACGAACCGGGCGGAGTTCTTCCGCGTGAACCGGCTCCTGATGGAGCGAGTGATGGTGCCATGACGAACATGAACGTAACGGATTTGATCAGCAACGTGGACCGCGCCGCGGCGATGAATGACCGGTGGTTGTTCGTAGCCAGCTTGGTGGTGTTCGGCGTGTTCGCATGGTTCGTGATGCGGTACTTCGTGCTGCAACACGAGCGGCTGATCGCGGACCACAAGCAGGCGAGGGACAGCTATCAGGAGAGCCTGCGTGGTGTAGTGGCAGAGCAGAGCGCGGCCAATGCCAAGCTCATCGTCTGCCTAGACAACAACACAAAAGTTCTGGAGGAGTGCAGGGATGAGCTGCGCCTCGTCCGGATGGAAAGGAAACAGTCGTGAAGAGCATGAGTCGCGGTGAGAAGATTGTTTGGGCGGCGGCGGTAGCGGGTGCTTTGGCCCTGCTGTTGGCATGTGCGAGCGGGTGCGCCTCGCTGGATCGGGCGGCGTACAAGCAGGAAGTGACGTGGACGAACGCGCCGGTGGTGCATGTGTTCACTAACACGGTGGTCGTGACCAACACAGTGCCGGTGGTCACGGAGCGGACCAATATCGTGTACGTGACCGATGCGGCGACCGGGGCGGTGTCTGGCTACCTGGCACGCGAGCCGGTGGCGACCAACATGGTGACCGCGGTTGTGACCAACATCGTGCCCGTGTTCTACACCAACCTGGTGCAGGTCCCGGTGACCAATCTGGTTGCCAAGCCTGAGGCGGAGGCGGTGATCCAGGCCGCGGGGTCGGTGGTGAACACGTTCGCGCCGGGCATTGGCAGCATCCTGGCGCTGGCGCTGGCGGGGCTGTATCACGGGTACCGGCAGGTGCGGAACCGGAAGGTGAATGAGGCGCTCGTCCAGGGTGTGGAGACGGCCCGGGCGGTCCTGACCACCACACCGCAGGGACAAGCTGTGGATGCGCAGTTCGTGAAGTGGCTCATGGAGCACCAGAAGGAAGCTGGCGTGTTCACAACGGTCTCCGGGCTGGTGGAGCAACTGACCGACAATCCGGCGGCGAGGTTGACGGCGCAGGAGATTGCTCAGAGGGTGCAACTCGCTCAAGCGGGGGCGAAGGCGGCATAGGCCGCGATAGCACTATAGTACTATAGGTGGCTCTGGCGGGTGGTGGCGGGCGTCATGGCTTGGGGGCACCGTCGTTGAGGAGCACACGGGGGCTGTGGAGCGGTGGCGACAATGGCACGCACCTCAGGAGAAGAGGAAATCCAAGTTCCAGTGAACGGTTCCCGGCCGCCCCAGGTCGGCCGACTCCAGAGTGGAGGCCATTTGTGTGATTAAGGTGGATAGTGTTGTATCAGAGAGCAGGTAGCACTGGACGAGCCGGAGAAAGTAGGGGATGCCTTCGATTTTCAGCCGCTTTTCTTTCGACTGCTTTTCGATGGTGATGGCACCTTCGCGTGTTGAGGTCACCTGGAGACCGGCGGATCGGAGCCTGGCTAGAAGGAACGCGGGGTTGTAGAGCGTCATGACTGCAAGTTTTTTGAAGAGCAGAGCTTCGATCACGGAGGAGGGCAGCGGCCACCACGCGAGCGGAGGCATATCGCGTTCGAGTTCGTAACGTTGCCTGGCGCGGTAATGTACCCAGTCAATTCGTAGGCTGTTGTCGGGGAGCGACTTGTCGACCAAGGCCTTGGCTGCCTCATCGATGCGCAAGCGCTTAAAAGTTGCTTTTCCGGGGATATTAGCGGTTAGCCGCGGGTACAGGGTTTGGCCTGTACGAGGAAAGCCGATGAGTAATAGGCCTCGATCGGCATGCACGTATGCGCAGCCTTTCACCGAGCAGTGATTATGGAGCTCCGCGAGTTTGTCGTGGAGGGAGTAGCCGCTTGACTTCAGGTAGCCGAGCTCGCCGTCGGATGGTTTTGGCTTAAACGAGTCCTTGATTCTCGATATTTGCCGGACCAAGCGCTGCTGAAGTGCGGGAGGCAGAGGCTTCGGCGGAGGGGCGGAGGGGCCGGCCGCGGCCACGGGGATAGGCAGCTGGGGTGGTGTGGTGCCTTTACGGCCTACGAGGTTAATGCTGACGCAGATGCGTGAGTTGCCGGATTCGTGGGTTTTTAATTCGCCAATTGCAGCGACGCGGAATGTGGCGAGGTCAATCAGACTTACATCTCCGAGCCGCAGGAAGGTCGTGGTGGAGTGGCCAAGTACGAAGTAGTCACCGAGCTTCGGAATCCGGGTGACGAATTCCACCTCGCCGAGGCCGCCTATGCCTGTTGGCGGATGGGGGTTGGACTGCTGTTCGAGGTGTCTGCGGACGAGTTCGCGCTCGTTCTGGTAGAAGAACCACGCGAAACCATCACCGAGGGCCTTGCCCACATCGCTGGTTTGCTTCAGAAGGTGTTTGAACCCGTTGATGGTATGCAGTCTTTGGCGGAGGCCCCTGCGCGTGAGCGTCTTTCTCCGGGCCACCAGGTCACGGCCTTCCTGGCAGAGTTTTTGGTAAACAGATTCGAGGCGGTAGAGGGCCTTTGCTAGCGTGGGTTGAAAGGTGGTGATGGCGTCCAGGAGTTGTTTCTGGTCGCCACGGTAGAGGAGAATGACGAGCTTCGACCAGCAGGCTTTGAACTGCTCCTCTGCTTGAGACATCTCGAACTGGAGCTGTGTCTTCTGAAACAAGTTCGTGCCTTTGGCTATCGCGGCTCGGATTGTGGCGCGGAGACTCCGGGAGACGGAATGGGCATGCGAGGCGGGGCGGTTTGCCACATGAGGGCGATCTCGGCGGGGGTGAGGCCGTAGGCCTGGTTGACGAGGTCGCTGAGCTGGCGCTCGAGCTGGAGGGCTTCGGCGGCGAGGGCGCGGGCGGGCTCTATGGTGCGGGTGTGCTCGGCGCGGAGGTCTTTGATGCCGGCGGCGGTGAGTGGGTGCTTCTTGCCGCGGATGCGCTTTACCTCGGCGACCAGCGTGTCGGAATCCAGCTCGATCAGGCCCTGGAGCTTGTTGGTGGGCCTTTCGATGGCGTATTCGACGCGGAGCCAATCGAGCACGGTGCGCTGCGTTTGTTGCTGAGTGGAGGTGATTGCGATTAGGCGGCGGACGATGGATTCAGCTTCTTGACGCTGGTTGTCGGTGGGCTGTGGGATCGGGAGATTGTTGACGACCGGCTTGAAGAAGCGAAGCGCTTCATCTTTCCCATGTGTGGCGCGGCGCCACGCATACCACCAGATGGCTGGAGAATTTGCCACGGCCAGCACCCAGGCGTCACCGGTGGGGAAAAAGTATGCGGTGTTGTTGCAAAGGGTTGCTGCAGAGTCGAGGCACCACTGCAGCTGCCAGCTTATGTCCGGGTACATTATCTTGGGCCGGGCGAATTGCTCCCAGTAGGCGCAGGAGCGTAGCTCCCACCAGAAGCGTCCCTGGTCCTGTCTGTTCTGGAGCTCGGCCCTGAATTGTGCCAGGTGGCCGCTAATCGCTGGGTAGGTGTTGGCAAATATTGCCTCTGCGTCTTGGCCTCCTTCTGACCAAGGCCATTCGCGGTTCTCGCTCGAGGCGAGGACGATCATGGACCAGCCCGCTGTGTCGGCAAGCCAACGGTGGAAATCCTGTCCGCGCAGGTAGGGCCTGATGAGGTCGGCTGACCGCGGGTCCTGCTTCACGAGGGCCTTGCGGGTGTCGTTATCAACGAGGTAGGCCTCGTTGAAGCCAGTCTTGATACCGCTAAGGGGCTCGGTGCCAACAAAGTCTTTGAGTGGCCGGCCTGCTCGATCCAACTTGTCCAGCAGAGAGAAAACCCCTCGGGGTTCCAGCTGCCAGCCGACTCGTGCCAGCTGGTCTAAGTCCATATCGGCGCCCTGAGTCTCGATCTGGACGCTTAGGTCGTCGATGCGGAGCTGTTGGCGCGGGATGGTGCAGAGCCTGGCGGTCGTCGGCTTGGGTGCGTCGGTGGGTTTCTGGGCGACGATGATTGAGGGGAAGACGTCGGCTTCCACGAAGATTTGTTTGGCGTGGCCGAAGTCCACGACGGAGCGGATCCAGGCTTTGTCGGCGAAGAACTTCCTCAGGGGTTCGCCGTAGCCGGCCTTCATCCACTTGTTGGTGACGATGAGGGAGAGCAGGCCACCGGGCTTCAGGACGCGCAGGCCCAGCTCGTAGAAATAGACGTAAAGGTCGGCCATGCCGTGGAAGGCCTGGTAGTTTTTCTCCAACCACGGCTTGATAGGGGTGAGGAGTTCCTGCCGGACGTAGGGCGGGTTGCCGACAACGACGTCGAAGCCGTCTTGGGCGAAGACCTCGGGGAAGGCGGCTTGCCAGTCGAGGGCTTTGGGGTGGACGGCGGTGTCGCTGATGACGCTGTTGCCCTCGCGGATGGTGTGGTCGAGGCTGGTTAGACGCTTGCCCTTGGCGGCGGTCTTGATCCAGAGGCTGAGCTGGCAAATCTGGATGGCTTCGGCATTGAGGTCCACGCCGTAGAGGTTGTTCTGGAGGATCTGGCGATCGAGGTCGAACAGCGTGCGCTGGCCGCGGAGCTCTTCCAGGCGAGCGTTGGATTTATCAAAAACGGTGTGGAGCTGGTCGAAGGCTTCGATGAGGAAGGCGCCGCTGCCGCAGGCGGGGTCCAGGATGCGGAGGTTTTTGAGTTCTTCCTGCCAAGCTTCCCAGAAACGGATGAGGGCCTTGCGCTGGGGATCGTTGATGGTTGCCAGGTCGTAGGCGTTGGGATCGGCGAGGGCCTTGCGGGCGGTGCCGGTGGTGTCGGTCTCGTGGCGCTGGCGGAGCGCCTCGAAGCGCTGCTTGAGGACGCCGCCCAAGGCCTGCTCGACGATGTAGCGGGTGATGAAGGCGGGGGTGTAGAAGGCGCCTTCCTGCTTGCGGCGGCTGACGGCCTCAGCCTCGTCCACGGGGCCCGCCGGCGCCTCGAGCTGCTGGCGCATGCGCTCAAGGTCGGTGATGGACTGCTCGAAGATGTGGCCGAGGATATCGACGTCGATAACCGGTCGGGCGTGGGTGTCTTCGTTGGAGTCGGCGATCTGACGGGAGGGGCGATAGTCGAAACCGCCGAGGTCGCGGAAGTGGGCGCAGACCTCATCAGGCACCGAGAGGGCATCCAGGGGCGGATCGGGCGCGAAGAGGCCGCCGTTATAGGCGGGGATGCTCAGGGCGGCGCTGCCCTCGTCGATGGCGTGGAAGAGGCTGCGGAAGTTGTGCCAGACCGGGCGGGGGTTGTAAGGGTCGCGGTGTTCGTAGGCGTGCTGGAGCGACTCTGCCGGGAGCAGGCCACGATCTTCGCAGAAGGCGCAGAAGAGGACGCGGTCGAGCAGCTTCTGGGTGCAGCGGAGGATTTCGGCCGAGGCGACGGACGAGTTGGCCCTGCAGAGCCGCGTGAGGACGCGCTGGCGGATATCGGAGTAGAGGGCGTAGAATTGGTTGGTGAGCTGGCGGCCAACGTGCTCGGAGGCGCGGAGCAGTTCGTTGAAGTGGCAGCCCTGCTGGGGCGGCGTGACTCGCTCGGCGCCGAACAGGAAAACGAAGCGCTTCAGGAGCACCGGGTCGGCGGCCATGCGCGCGGTCTCGAAGCGCTCGAAGGTGTTTTGTTGGGAGCCCTTGTGGTAGAGGCGGGTCTCCCGCATGGAGGTAACTGTTATCCAGTCGCACGGGAGATTGATGGCGTACCGGTAGGCCTGGTCGACCGCAGACATGGGCCGACCGGCGAACGGGCGGTCGAGCGGGTCGCGGGTGCCTTTACCTTCGAGGACCGCGATGAAGCGGTGGTCCTTTTTGCCGAAGCGGCCGAGAACGGCATCGGCGCGCTGGCCGTCCACCTCGATGGTGGTTTCGCGGGAGAGGGTGAAGCTCTCGGGTGAGGCGGCGGGGCCAGTGTAGCCGAGCAGGCCACAGAAGATGTCGTTGAGGAAGTCGGGCAGTAGGGCGGTTTCCTTGAACTCGTCGGCGCGGCCGGAAGCGATGAGGTCGGCCCAGTGTTTGAGCTTGGGCTGGTGTTCCTCGACCCGGCCGGGTGGGGTGAAGGCCAGGAGCTGCTGGCGGATGACTTCCGGGTGAAAGAGGGGCTTGGTCTCGAGCATGGTCCGGGGCTACGGGGTTGGCGATGGCCCGGAGGGCCGGACTGGTGGCGCGGGGGCAGGGTGAGTGACACGGTGGCCCGGAAGGGACACCTTGCCGATCAACAGGTTTGCGCAAGTGCCGCCCATGACGAAAAGTCGCGCAATGATGGACCTCTCAAGCTAGCGGTGCACGAAAAAAAGCCGACGCGCGATTGGGTGCCGTTGGGAGCCGCGACGGCTATCGGAGCCGCGCTGTGGTGACGGGGCGGTTGGGGCTTACTGCTAACAGCGGTTTGGGTAACGTGGGGGACCAGAATAACCGCCGAGGTGCCTGTTATGCAGTTGTTATGCATTTAGGGCTGTTAGGGAGGGGCGAAGTGCTGCGAAACCCTTATTGTGAAGGTGTTTTTGGGGAATGGAGCGGGTGAAGGGAATCGAACCCTCATTACAGGAGTGGTAGTTAAAGTGGGATAACGTTGGCTATTTTCCTGAGGAAAATGGCTTGCTTTGGAAATAGTTACTTGCACTACTTGCACTCGCTATGGCTTATCTCTATCGCAAAAAGCGGTCGCCTTTCTGGTATCTGGTTTACATCGATGAGGACCAACATGAGCGCCACAAGTCCACTGGTTTGCGCGCCGATAGCCCGAAGGAGACGGCGAGGGCAAAGGAACTGCGCGCGGAGAAGGAAGCGGCGGAGTACCGCCGGGCGCCTGGGATTGACCGCGGGAACTGGGACGGGTGGGTCACCAAGTATCTTGAGCACCACTGCGAAAGTCCGCGCACCCTGGAGCGCTACCTCGATGCCTGGAAGTGGCTGGGTCTCTGGCTCCAGACGAAGCGCTACCACTCGCCGAGGATCATTACCTACAAGAACGCGGTTGAGTACGTGGAGTGGCGGACGTCGTACAAGAAGAAGACGGGCAAGACCGTTGGTCGCAATACTGCCATTCTGGAACTGAAGATCCTCGCCATGATCATGGGAGAGGCGGTGAGGCTCGGCCACGCCGATGCCAACCCGCTTGTGAGCATCAAGCTTCGGCGCGAGATGGCCGAGAAGAAGCCGGAGTTGACGGACGCGGAAGTTGTGGAGATCCGGGGCAAGCTCAAGGATGAACCGGCGTGGATGCAGAGGGCCTTCGAGATTGCCTTGCACACCGGTTGCAGGCTGCGCGAGACGCGGATTCCGCGCAGTTGCATTGACCTGGTCGAGAACAAGATCACGTTTCCGTGTCCGAAGGGCGGAGAGGAACGGGCTTTTTCTGTCCCGATGCCATCCGCCTTGCGGCCTTTGCTCGAGGAGTTTCACCGCAGCAAGGAGAGGTTCACGGTGGAGTTCCCGTTCCAGCCGTCGCGGCGGTGGCAGCAGTTCTTCATCAAGATCAAGAAACCGCACCTGTGCTTCCACTGCCTGCGGGTGACATACATCAACCGGCTGCGCCGGGCTGGGGTGCCGCGGGAGGCGGCAATGCGCCTGGTGAACCATGCGTCCGAGCTGATCCACCAAGTGTATCAGCGGGAGAAGGTGGAGGATGTGGCGCAGTGGCGAGATGCGGTGAATTTTCCGCAGTCGACGCCAGCGGTTGCTGCAGCGTAGGGCCGGACGCTCCGGGAGAAGTTATTCGCCGAGGTCTCTCGATGTTGGGTACGGGCCTCCGAAGGGGATGGGACTTGGGTCGAATCCGCCATCTTTTGTCGGGTCGGGAAAGTCTGCCGGAAATGTCGAGGCGGTACCGACGGTCTGTTTGGCCCAGGCCAGCCATTCGAGTTGTGCGGATGTGAGTAGTTGCGATTGGCTTTTCCAGTGCCGTTCGCACTGTTCAACGAACTCAAGCAGCGAGCAACAAAAGCGCCAATCTTCAGCAGCTTTCACCAGGTTGGCCCGGCGGGTCTTTTTGGCGGCGGCGAACTTCTCCCCCCGCTCACACCCGAGCTCCTGCGCCGGCCACATCGCTCCATCGCCCGAAACCATCGCATCTGCGAGGCGCTCTTCCTTGCCCGCTACATCGAGAAATTCGGCACCGGCACCCTGATGATGATCAAGGAAACAGCCGCCCACGGCCTGCCCGAGCCCCAGTTCGAACAAATCCGCACCAAACCCCGAAGGGGTTGAAGAAAGTAGCCCAGGGTCGCGGAGGGCTGCGGGGCGCCACCCTGGGATCCCGCCCGCCAATATGGTGCCCAACCCTGAAGGGGTTGCAGACATTACCGCCCGCGCCCGGCAATTCTTGGATGAAATCACCGCCGCCGAAGAACGCCAGTTCCCCTCCGTCGGCCACGGCACCGAGTTTCGTTACCGTTCGGCTCCTCAGCCCAAGCCGATTTCAGCATCTCAGCTTTCAGCGTTTCAGCATTTCTCCCTGTGCGGCACGGCCCTGGTCCACGCAAATGAGGTGATCCATGCTGCCTTCTTCCGCCTGGAAGACACCGCGCAGCCCGACCACATGGCCTCGCTTCGCCGCCGCCGTCACTATCGGGAATAAGGCGTGGTACCAGCCCACAAGCAGGTCATTGCATGCCTGACGTAAATAGAATACAACGCTCTCGGCAGCCGGAAATCGCCTGGTGCCCCAACCGCCAACAGGAACCAGGCGATATGCCGACGTATCCAGCCACGCAGTAGTGCGTAGGATACACAAGCCGACGAAATCAGATGGATTACCAGGAACTCAGACAGCTTACCGCCTACCCAGCAGTCGACCTGCTCAGGAGTGACAACGCGGCCATGGTCCTCGGGTTCCTGTTCCGTGCATTCAAGGCACATCACCGAACGGTGCTTCCGGAAGGACAAATCCGCGCATTGCTGGAAACGTACCTAGAAGAACTACGAGACGCCGAACCCGAACACTATACGATGGCGGCCGTTCAGTATCTCTCGATTTGGTGCGACAACGCCCACCAGTGGCTCCGGAAATACATGCTCGACGATTCCACTGAGCCCCTTTTTGAGATGACTTCCGGGTCGGAAAAGGCCCTGCTGTGGATGGAGCAACTGGCCGCCACCACCGAGTTCGTTGGCACCGAAAGCCGGCTCGACAGTATCTTCAAAGGCCTTGATGACCTCCTGAAGAACACCACCACGGACCCGACCTCCCGCATAAAGCAACTCGAAGCGGAAACCACACAAATTCAAGACGAAATCGACCGCATCCGCACCACCGGAGTCGTCCCGACCTACACGCCGGTTCAAATCAACGAGCGGTTTGCCCAGCTCCTCTCAACCGCTCGCGAACTCTTGGGCGATTTCCGGATGGTGGAAGACAACTTGAAGAGAATCGCCCAATCCATCGCGGAAGCCCATGCCAGGCCGGGCATCACCAAGGGAAACATCCTTGGCCAGATGCTCGACGCCGACGAGGCCCTGCGAAACTCCGAACAGGGCCAGTCCTTCTATGCCTTCTGGGCCCTGCTGCTCTCCACCCAACGCCAGCAGGAATTTCAGGACGCGCTCAAGAAGGTCATTGCCCTGAAAGACCTCAACGATAGGCTCAGGTCGAGCCCGCTACTCACCAACCTCGTCTCCCATCTCCTCACCGAGGGGGAGAAGGTTTTGGACTCCGGCCAGCGCATGGCCACCAACCTCCGCCGCGTTTTGGATACCCGCCGTGCCGCCGACCGTGCCAAGGTGCAGGAGCTAATCCAGGACATACAAGCGCTGGCCATCCAACTCCGTCCCAATCCTCCGGAAGAGCCCGTGTTCGATGTCCTGGAGTTTGAGAATTTCTTCAACGCCATCAGCCGGCCGCTTTGGCAAGCACCGCCCCAAATGACTGTCCTCGACCAAGTGAACGTGGCCGACGGCACCATCAGCAAGGAAGACCTTAAGGCGTTCTCCAATCTTCCGCACATCAGCCTGCACGAAATGCGGACGAACATTCGAGCGGTACTGGAAGACCACCAGACACAAACACTCGAGCAGGTTCTGGATCACTTCCCGCCCAAGTACGGCATGTTTGAAGTCCTCGGGTACCTGCTAGTGGCTCTGGCTGACCGGAAACACTACGTAGGCGAGGAAGACCAAGTCATCACCGTTGCTGCCCCAAAACCCACAAAATGGCGGGTTCCCCGTGTGCTATTCTGCCGATGAACACTGAATTTACACCCTTAGACTTCGTAAAGACGCGTCTTCTCAAAGAAGCGATCTACCGCAAAGACCAGGAGGATTGGGAGGTGCTCCGCACTAACCAAGACAAGGTAAATCACTTTTTCCACAGCCTGGGTCTCAGGCTCGTCATGGATGAAGCTGAGGGCTTCGCCTTCCTCGATCAAATCCAGATCGAAGGGGTGGACCGCGTGCCCAAACTCACCCAGCGCCGACAGCTTAGCTACCAAGCTACCCTGCTCCTCGTGTGTCTCCGGGAGGAGTTCTGCCGCTTTGACACCGCAGCCCCGGATGCTACGCGTCTCATGAAAACCGTTGGGGAACTGCAGGACCTCGTCTCCGCCTTCCTGAAGGAAAGCACAAACCAGGTCAGAGATATGAGCCGGATCTCCGCCGCAATCCAAAGGCTGACAGACCTCGGCTACCTCGAGAGAATCAGCGACGACCCGGAGACCTACGAAGCTAAACCGATCATCAAAGCTAAACTGGGCCCCGAGCAGCTCGAGGATATCAAACTTCGGCTCAGCAAGTATGCAAACCTTAATTCCGATACAAGCGACTGACGGCCAACCCACCCTGCCCGGATTCCGCCTGAAGCGCCTCGAGGTTCTCAACTGGGGCACCTTCCACGGAAAGATCGACCGCCTCATCGCGGACTGCCGCTGGACGCTCATCTCCGGCAGCAATGGAAGTGGCAAGTCCACTGCAGCCGACGCACTGCGAACGCTTCTCGTCCCGCCTTCCAAGCTTACCTACAACGATGCCTCCGTGGACCAGAAGCTTAGGAACACGAGAAAAGACCGCACCAAGAAGACCTACATCCGCGGGGCCTACGGTGCCTCCAGCCAAGAAGATTCCGCAACGGCGATCCTGCAGTTCCACCGATCCGAAGGCGAGCAGTCCAGCATATTGGCCGTATTCGCCAACGAATATACCGGCGCCGTCGTTACCTTGGCCCAAATCCTCTGGATGCAGAACGACGAGACTTATCAGCACTACCTCGTCGCGCGCCAGGAACGGACCATCAAGGAACACCTCACAAACCTCGGCGAAGGCCGCCAGTTCAAACGGCAGCTCCAAACGCATGGCTTCGAGGTGTTCAACTCATTTTCCGCCTACGAAGTCAAATTCCGCAGCTACTTGGGCATCCCCGGTGCTAGCGCTCTCGAGGTTTTCAACCAGGTCATCGGCGTCAAGGAAGTCCATGATCTTAACACGTTTATCCGCAAGCACCTCCTCGAGCCGACCAGGACGGGGGACTACATCCAAGCGCATCTCAAGCCTCATTTCACACAGCTCAGCGCTTGTTGGGAAGCCATCCAAAAGGCCGGCGCCCAACTGGAGCTGCTGAAACCGATTGTCGAGAACCACGCCAAGCTTATCGAGGCGGAGAAAGCCAAGGCAGAGCTCGAAGCTATTCAGGCGCTTCTTCGGCGTGCTTCTGTTCCTTCTCCTGCTGGAGGCGGATGGCTTCCTGTTTCTGGTGTTCCCGCCAGCGGCGCTCGGACTCGATGCGTTGCTTCTCCCACTCGATTTTTTGCTGCGCTCGAAGTTCCTGAGCGTCGAGGAAGTGTTTGCGGACCGCCCCCACGAGTTGAGCGAGCAATTCTTGCAATGGCAGTTTGTTGGTCTCGGACCACTTTTGAAGTTCTTCGCTGCTGTAGTGACGGGATTCTTTAATTGAAAAGGTGAGAAGCCCAGCGGGCTTGCCGGTCTGGCGAGGGTATTCATAACTTGGCGGATAGGTTCGTGAGCCATCCGGGCGTATAACATCCTCGGCGATGCTGAGCTGGAGCCTGTCCTGGCCTTTCCTGAAATGACCGGGGTTGCAAGAGCTTTGCGATTTGCGCCAGTTGATCCCCAGTGGTTCCAGGCTGCCGAGTATCACGTGAAAGGCCTTCCCTACGCGTTCGGCCAGATTCTTGGAGACCACTACTTCGGGAAGGTTTGGCTCCCTACGAAGCTCGGCCCGCTTGTATGAGTCGAGCCCGGCCTTGTTCAGCGCCGTGAGGAGTTCGGACGCCGTCTGATGTAACGGAGTTAGTCGGGTTGGGAGAGGGAGAGACTTCGGCATCGGGTTCCGCGCCTCTTTGGCAGAGAGCTCTTCACTTGTTAGAGGCAGCGGACTCTTTGGCGGGGCCTGACCGGCTGCGACTTTGGCCCAGTAGCCAGGCGAGGGGTAGGGCACGTTCAGCTTATTGCATCGTTTGGCGATGGTTACGTCTGAGATTCCGAGCTCGCCGGCGAGTTTGCTGGCGGGAGTGGACCAGACTAGATCGTGGAGTTCCTGCCTCGAATAATCGGAAAGCTCGCGTTTCTTGCCCATTACAGAGGATGGTATTGAAAGTGACGAAGAACGGGAGGGAATTTTGGTGTGAGTTGTTTTTACTTGAGCGAGGGCGGCGGGGGAGCAACCTCGAGCGATGATTCGGGAGCCAATCAGAGTCACACGTGAGGAGCTTCATCGATTGCTTTGGAGCAAGACGATGCGCAGGGTCGCTGAGGAGCTATGTCAGGATTGTTATGCCAGAGTGCCTCGCGGGCGGCGGTTGTGCAGTTTTCGGGGTCGACCGGGAACAAGCCGGAGAGGTCGTTCGGGACCGGACGGAACGGGTCGGCGCCGGCCCAAGCGAGGAGGGCAGTCCAGCGGACCTGGTTGTGCTGGACCGCGTCGCAAAGCGCGAGGGCGGCTTGATCGTCCAGGGCGGAGAATTCGGCGCGGAACTGGCGGTAGAATCGGAGCAGAGGGCGGGCTTTGATCGTGCAAAGTGCTTCAGCGAAAACGTTGTCGCGGTTTGGGTCTGTGCCGGCGCGCAGGTGTCGTTCCATCGCGCCGAGGTCGAGATCCTTGCAGCAGGTTTGGAAGTCCAACTGTTTTGCCTGGGCGCCGTGGCTGACGAGGAGGTCGGCGATATCGTAGCGCTTGCGTGCGCGGGCGAGGTCGAGGGCATCGGCGAGCTCGGGCGGGGACCAGCCGCCGGCGCGAAGGAGTTCTTCGACCATGCTGTGGAAGCCGGTGCGGATGGCTTCCTGGAGGAGCGGGAGGGTCTTGCCGGGGCCTTCGGAGGTCCGAAGGCGTTTGCCGGCTTTGATCCAATCCTGGAGGGCAAAGAGCTGGCCCTTATGGATGAGGTCCAGAAGTTGTTTGAGGTCTTCGGGGAGCGCGCGGCGACTGGTGGGCATGAGGTGTCCCTTGATGCGGCTCCTCTGGCTTACGACTGTTTCGGTGGCCTCCTTCGGGCCGGTTTGGGGCGCGGGGCGTTTGGCAAGCACCCAGCTCGTGCCGGGGCCGGGTGAGCCGTTTGAGCCCTTTGTGAGCCCTTCGCCGGGGCTGAGCCCTTTGAGCCGTTTGTGAGCCCTTTGCGGGCGAGGACGTAGTAGGTTCCCTTGCCCGTGTGGCCGATCTTCTCCAGCACCCCCAGCGAACGCAGTTGTTCGAGGTCCCGAGATGCGGTGGGTTTGGAGACAGAAAGCAGTTTCTGGTAGTCGCTGTTGTCAATGCGGCCGTGGGTTTTGACGAAGGTTAGCGCCTGCTTCTGCCGCTCGTTGAGCTGCAGTTCGGCCATGACTCTTTCGGTTAACCAGTCGCGCCAGATGGTGGTGATGAATTCGCCGGGGCTTTGGGGTCCACATCACCTTTGCCCTCTCCCCGGGGCGGAGAGGGTGGGGAATCGAGCAGGCCCTCCAGGGTGTAGCTGCGGACCAGCTTGGGATGGAGCCTGGCGTAGGCGGACGTGAGCGAGACGATGTCCGCGCCGGCGGGTTTGCCGCCGATGAAGGCCAGGAGGCCGACCTGGTTGGCGACGGGCTTGAAGATTTCGTCGCACTTGCGGAGGTCCTCATCCCTGGCTTTATACACGTCGCTCATGGCGGAGGTCGGGGACATGCAGCAGGCTTTGAGCTGGAGTTCGGCGACTCCGTTCCAGACTTCGCCCTGGTCGGACTTGGGGGCGCCGCACGATTCGAGGGACTGGTGAACGGAGCGGGTCTTCTTGGAGCGGCTCTTGTAAGCCATGACGTGGCCGGATTCGGCAAATGCCTGGGAGGCGTAGGACCAGCGACCCTGCTCGGTGCAACTGACGGGGATCTTGGTCTCTGAGACTTCTTTGATGAGGATGGACGTATTCAGGACGCGGTTCTGTTTGGCGCCGGCGAGCTCCTCGCCGTCGATGAGGAGGACGGGCTTGTTGGCGCGGTTGACGACCAGGAGGTCGGGAACCGAGCCGGCGGCGGAAACTTCAGTGATGGCGATGTCCCAGGTGGCGAGGGCTTCGCCGAGGGTGCGGTATTGGAATGTGCCGTCTGCCGGGGCGATGAGGGGCAGAATGGTGATGTTTTTATAGGTCTGAGCTTCTCCGAACTGAACCGACTGCAACCGACTTTGAACCACGCTTTCCATGTATTTCCTTTCTTTGGTGCGGGGCGGAACTCACCCAGCATCCGACAATCTTACCATGTGGGGGGTGTCAAAGAATGACACCCCCTATTAGAAAGTTGCGGAAATGTTAGAACCACGGATGGACACGGATAGACACGGATTTACCCCTCACCCTTCCCTCTCCCCATCGGATGGGGAGAGGGTGAATTTCCTGGCGGCGTTACCCAGGGTGGCGTTCGTGCCTCACTTACCCTGATACCGTCTCCAAAGTTATTCACAGCCGAGCAGAGCTGGCCCCCAAAGC
>DAOTCE010000053.1 GCA_035452965.1 Candidatus Paceibacterota bacterium
ACTAACGTGAAGCGGACGCAAGTACACGGTGTCCAAAAAATGGGGGGAAGGGAAGACGCGGGACATTGTAGCGCGCGCGCCTCCGGGGGGAAGGCAAAACAAGGCAAAGACGAAATCGAACTTCACTTTGATTGTAGCGCGCGCGCCTCCGGGGGGAAGGCAAAACGCCGGGATGGGTTGGCCCGGTCTTTCCCCGATTGTAGCGCGCGCGCCTCCGGGGGGAAGGCAAAACAACCCGTCGAGCCGGCCGCCGTCCAACTGGATTGTAGCGCGCGCGCCTCCGGGGGGAAGGCAAAACGCTGGGCGAGGAGGGCCTGTTCGAGCTGCTATTGTAGCGCGCGCGCCTCCGGGGGGAAGGCAAAACCGGCATGGGTGTCAGTTACAACACCTTGGCATTGTAGCGCGCGCGCCTCCGGGGGGAAGGCAAAACGGCGCGAGCAGGAGGGTGCTGGTCCCGGCTATTGTAGCGCGCGCGCCTCCGGGGGGAAGGCAAAACCACCGGCTCCAGGAACCGCCGCAGCGCCTCATTGTAGCGCGCGCGCCTCCGGGGGGAAGGCAAAACATCGCCGCACGGAGGCGGGTGAGTTGTTGGATTGTAGCGCGCGCGCCTCCGGGGGGAAGGCAAAACTGGCCATTTCCGCGACCGCTGCACCCGCCCATTGTAGCGCGCGCGCCTCCGGGGGGAAGGCAAAACGAGCCGCCTCGATGGCCGCCCTCACCTCGCATTGTAGCGCGCGCGCCTCCGGGGGGAAGGCACAACCTGCCAGGACCTGGCACTCTGAATCTGCGCATCGCCCGCATTTGTGGCTATCAGTGCAGGCTGGTCCCGTTGGGAATCTGAGATGTGGCCTGGGTTGCGCCGCAAGAACCGGCGAGATGCCTATGTGAACCCTGCTATTCCCCGGTGTGTATCCCATGGGGGTCGGGCCCCATGGGATACACACAGGGGTCCCTCCACGGTGTCGCCGGGACCAAGCCGTACAAACGCGCTGCACTGTCCATTTTTTGGACAGTCGGGGGAGGGGGTGGCCAGGGATTTGCGCCTTTTGTTTGGCGCTGCCTGCGGCTGGTGACCCTGGAGCGGGTGGAAGAGTCGCCGTTCTCTTACGGAACGCTGGGTTGCAGCCGGCGCCGGGGCAGGGGCGTAAGGCTGACTCACGCGTTTTGGAGGGGTTACAGGACGCATCCTCTGATATGGCGCCCTGGTTCCCGCGGGGCAAGGCTCAAGGTCCGGGGCCGAAGGTTGCCCGCGCTGAGTCGCTGACGTAAGCTGAGCGGTCTTTGATGATAGCAGATGCCAAAGAACGACCGGTGCGGGTGGGCTTGATTTCGCTGGGCTGCGCCAAGAACCTCGTGGATTCCGAGGTGATGGTGGGCATGTTGTTGAAGGATGGCGTGGAGATCACCAACGACACGGCACAGGCGGACGTGGTGATCGTGAATACCTGTTCGTTCATTGAGTCTGCCCAGCAGGAGAGTGTGGATGCCATTCTGGAGTCGGCCGGGTTGCGCCGGGCGAAACGCCGGGGCCAGGGGTTGATTGTCGCCGGCTGCCTGACGCAGCGGTTCCGGGAACAACTGCCCGCGCTGCTGCCGGAGGTGGACGCGTTTATGGGCGTTGACCAGGTTGCGCAGGTCACGAACATTGTGCGCGAGGTCATGGCTCGGCGGGGAGGAAGCGCGGGATTAAAGCCCCACCCCCGCAGTCCGCGGCGTGCGGGCGTTCGAGGGGCGCCGGCTTCCTCGTCACAAACGGAAGCGTTCCTGCTGACTGTCACACCTCGTCCCCGTTATATCCCCGACTACGCGACGCCGCGATTCCGGCTCACGCCGCGCCATTTCGCCTACGTCAAGATCGCCGAGGGGTGCAATCACCCGTGCAGTTTCTGCATCATACCCCGGATTCGCGGCTCGCATCGCAGCCGTGCGCAAGGCGACATCATAGCCGAGGCCAGGGCGTTGATTGCGGATGGCGTGCGGGAGTTGAATCTGATTTCGCAGGACTCGACGTATTACGGGATGGATTTGCGACCGGGCCGGGGAGGGGCCATTGCAGCGCCGGAGCGGTTCGCCGCGGCGGTGAAGTCGTTGCCGGGCGGGACAACCACGATTTGCACGCTGCTGCGGGAGCTGAACGCCTTGCCGGGCGAGTTCTGGATCCGGCTCCTGTATACGCACCCGGCGCACTGGACGGACGAGCTGATGCGCACCATTGCGGAGTGCCCCAAGGTCGCGCGCTACGTAGATATCCCGTTGCAGCACATCCACCAGAACATGCTGGAGCGGATGCGGCGCGAGACTTCCCGCCAGTACATTGTGGATCTGCTCCGCCGGATTCGGGCCGCCATTCCCGGCATTGCGCTGCGCACCACGTTCATTGTCGGGTTCCCGGGCGAGACGGAGGCTTGCTTTGAGGATTTGCTGAGCTTCATTCGTGAGGCCAGGTTCGAGCGCCTCGGCGTCTTCACCTATTCGCAGGAAGAAGGCACGCGCGCCGGGCAGATGACCGGCCAGCTTTCAGACGCGCTCAAGCGGAAGCGCCGGAGCCTCGCCATGGCGGCGCAGCACGAGGTGGCGGTGCGGGTGGCTGAGTCATTTGTCGGTCGCACTCTGAAGGTGCTCGTTGAGCAGGCCGCCAGCCCGGCGGAACTCCGGCGGGCGCGGGTCAGCTCCTGGGAGCACGGCCTGATTCGCGGGCGGGACCGGCACATGGCCGGGCTCAAAGGCCGGTTCCTGGTCGCTCGTGGGGAGGCCGACGCCCCGGACATTGACGGGCGGGTCTATGTGCGCGGCGGGTTGCCGGTGGGCCAATTTGCGCGGGTAAAGGTCGTCGGCCACACCGATTACGACCTGATCGCCGAGCCGTGCTGAGGATGGCGGCCTGAAGCCGCCCGGGATCGCGAGGTCAAGGGTGCGTGATGACGACGGTCTGGTTGAGCCTGGGGGCGGTGGCGGGGTAGAGGACGGGCTGGCCCTGGCTGGGTTGCACCCGGATGTAATACTCGAAGTCGTCTTTGGCGCCGGCAGGCACTTGAACGGAATAGACCCCGCGCGCGACCCACTTGAGCGGCACCTGCGCGAACCGGCGCGCGCCGAGTTTGCGCCAGTAGAGGGCGCCTTCCCGCGGCGGGGCTTCGGACAGCACAATAACCTTCAGTTTCAGAGCTTCGTTGGCGGCGAGGCTGGTGCGGGTGGTCGGCACGATGATTCGGGTGGGGCCGCGGTATGAGTGGCCAGGCAGGGCGTTGGCGGGCAATGGTTCGCCGAGCAGGTTGGCAAGTTCTTCGCCGGGTTTGGCCAGCAAGCCGGGCAGGATGTGCTGGTTCCAGTTCATGACGGTGCCCAGTTCGCCCGTGGTGGTCACTGTGGCCAGCAAGTGGTCGAAGACCGCGCCGAGCAGTTCAACGAGCTTTACCCGGAGGGGCAGGGCGAGACGGCGCGCCATGTCGCGCTGCGCGGTGGCGTCCTTCTCCTGTTTTACCCTCTCGAAGACCCGGTTGTATTCGCCCCACGCGCAGTTGAGCTCGCCCACCGCGCGCAGGTAAGCGAAGGTATGGAACCAGTAATCGTATCGTTCCCGGTTGCCCGGACCCACAGCGCCCAGGCGAAGGCCCTCGAACTGGTCCACAAAGGCGTAGTCCCGCTTCACTTCCGCCCAGGGCCGGCCGTCGGGTTGAATGCCGCCGGGGCCGCCCACCCAGTTGCAGGGGTGAGGCATGGCGCCATCAAGTCTGGCGAAGATGGCGGCGGCCGCATCGCCGATGCCATGCCCGAAGTGCTGCTCCGCCCAGTCGGCGTAGAAGTCCCTGCTGTTGGGGGCAACGGGTTTGGGCAACTGCGTCCCCGGCAGGTCGGCGGCGTAACCCGCAACGGCCGGCCCGCCGCAATTAAGCTTCCAGGAGAACCCGGTCCCCTCGACGGAGATGGCGGCGATACTGGGGAACTCGACGCGCGGCACGAAATCAATGTTCAGCCAGCCATCGGCGACGAGGACATTGGTGTAGGTGTAGTCCAAGGCGCGGTTCTTGCCGACCTTGGCAAAGATGTCCAGGCCCTTGAGCACCGTCTGGCCTTGCAGCTTCACGTCGAAGACACGGACGCCCGGCGCATCGTAGTGTGGCTCACAGAACTTCAGCGTCACCGTGCAGGGGCCGTTGGTGGCCGGCAGGTGATATGCCGACAAGTTGTAGCGGACGGTCTGGTAGATAGCGGGCGTGGTGGTGTCGGCGATCGGATTGTTGGGAAAGCCCGCGACCTCGCCGCCAACGGGTCCGGCCACGCGGGGCGGTGCGGGCGCGGGCGGGGCCGGCTTATAGGCTTCGGTCCACGCACCCTGCTCCCAGGCGGCTTGCGCCAGCGCGCCGATGTTCGGACTCAGGCAGCGTGTGCGCCAGTGGATGCCCATCAGGCCGTCGCAGCCGTAGCGCAGCGCGTCGTAAGCGTCGCGCCGCATCCGGCCCGCCCACAACTGCGGCGCCGTCATCGCCCCGTCATCTTCCAGCCAGGGGATGGCCCATTTGGACCGGCCCCGCACCTCGGCGAAACCCGCGTCCACCGGCGTGTAGCCCACTTGCCGGTTGATGCAGCTCACCGCCACCGACTTGGGGAGCGCCTTGTCGAACATCGCGCGGTCCTGTTGCGGCCCCAGCACCCAGCCGCAGGTGGCCAGGCTGAACGGCACCCGTGCCCGCTGCCAGGCGGCGATGGCGGCGGCCAAATCGTTCGTGGTCGCCCGGATCTGCTCATCTTTCACGGCCGACCACGTCCAGCCTTCCGGCGTCCAGAACCAGTAATAGTCCAGGGGGTAAGCCGCGGCGGCACGGCGGAAGATGCCTTCGTAAAGGTCCTGGAGCGCACCCGGGTCGGCAGGGTCTCTGCCCTGCGCCTTGAGCCGCTCCTGCACCAGCTTCGGCACGGTGAGCGGCGTTTCCGTGCCCACACAAGTCTTCACGCCGACCTGATGCGCGAAGGTGAAGGCCTCACGGAGCATTCCCGCCGTGCGGTCGAAGACCTCGTTGCAGGCTTCCGGCGTGGTCGGAGCGGGCAGGTAATCCCGCATGACTTCGGGCCCGAAATCATCACGCTCGAACAGCGCCGCGCTGCCGAAGATGTAATCGCTGGTTTTCGCCGGCGCGTAGCCCCAATTCCCGCGCCGGGTATTCATGTAGCTCGACGGGTAGCTGAACTTAACCTTGCCGCCCTCCGCGATGTCACTGGCCAGGCCGATCCATACTGTGGGTTCGGCATTCGGGTGTCCTTCGGGGTAAGTGTGGAGCCCGAAGAAGTTCAGGCGGAGCTTGGGCAACTGGCCGATGATCGCCAGGTAGTCGTCGCGGTCCCACCAATCGGGCCCTTCCGGGAAGTCGTGGAAGGGCTGGATGCCCCGCAACGCGAATAGCGGGGCGCCGCGCTCGTCCAGCATGGGCAGCGACCACTCCACCTGCTTGTCGGGAAGAACATCACCGTGCAGGTAGAAGCGGACGCCCAACACCTCCGCCAGGCGGCAGGCGGCGTAAAGTGTGCCGGCATCATCTCCGCCGCTGACCAACAGGGCGTGCGCGCCGGCCACGGCGTGCCCGCGGGGTTGGGATTTGAGCCAGTAGCTTTGGGGCGTTAACGCATCCAGCGTTGGCAGAAGTTCCGGACTGGCGGCGGTCCGCGCCAGAGACCGGTCCTTGCGGGCGACCAGGATGAGGTCGCCTTTCGGGAGCGCGCCTTGCGGCTCGGTCTTCAACGGCAGCAACCGGCCCGTGCGCAGATACACATACCGCCGCACCTCTCGGGCGGCCAACCTCTCCATCCACGATGCGTCGCGCGGCGACACGATGACGCTCGGATTGGATTGCGCCGCGACAGCGGGCGGAACTGGGCTGATTCCCCCAAGACTCAGGGAAATGCCAAAGAGGAACAGGAGGGAATGGCGGTTCATGGTGTCACAGATTGTGGGTTCGATGCGCGTTCAGCTAGACAAGTCTAGTCGTCCGCGGCATTCCTTCAAACCAAAAGTCCGAGCCGGAGATGTGACAGGGTGAAACTTGCTGCTGCAGGCGAAGCGCGCGCGCTTCGGTCCGCAAATGAATCGTGTCACACTCCTGTAAGCTCTGGCTGCGCGGCGGAAAATCCTCCTTGTAACACCCGGAAAGATAGTACACCTTTGACAGACTTCCGGCTCAAAGTCGGTTTCTAACCGAGGGCACAACGTGTATCCCGGCACGGATGTTACGCACGAATGCAGTTGTTCAGAACTATTCTAGTCATGTGGCTGCTGGCAGGCTCGACCCTGCCAGTGCCAGGCGCCGAACCCGCGACCGCGACTCCAGCGGACGGGGTTGGAGCGCAGGCTGGGGCCGTCCAACATGAAGCGCACGGCCTGCCCCCGGATGCTCCAAGATTAGGCGCCAACCGGACTTCCTTCATCAGCAACTCAATGGTGGTGACCTGGACGGTGGCGATCGGCCTGATCGTCTTCACGCGCTGGGCCACTCGGAAGATGCAGCTTGCCCCCACGGGTGCGCAGAACTTCCTGGAGTGGCTGGTGGAGTCACTGCACGATTTCCTGGAGGGCATCATTGGCGCGAAGCTGGTGAAGAGGACGTTCTGGTTCTTCGCCACGGTGTTTATCTTCATCCTGTTTACCAACTGGTTCGGACTGCTGCCGGGGGTGGGCACCATCGGTTGGGGCGTCTCGGGCGAGCATGGATTCCAAGTGCAGACACCCCTGCTGCGGGGCGGCAACGCCGACCTGAACATGACGTTCGCGATGGCGATGATCTTCTTCTTCTGTTGGATCGTCTGGGCCTTGCAGTCTGTCGGGGTCAAAGGGATGTTCCTGGATCTGTTTGGTCCCAAAGGGGATACCGTTGGCGTCTTGAAGTATCTAATGATCTTTGTGTTCTTCCTGGTCGGCTTCCTGGAAGTGCTGTCCATCCTGTTCCGGCCGATCTCGCTGAGCTTTCGTCTCTACGGCAACATTTTTGCCGGCGAGAACATGCTCGAGGCGATGGCGAGGCTTGTGCCCGGCCTGGGCTGGCTGCTGCCGGTGCCATTCTATTTCATGGAACTGCTGGTCGGCATAGTGCAGGCGCTGGTGTTCATGCTGCTGACGGCCGTGTTCACGATGCTGATCTGCGTGCACGAGGAAGAGCCGGGAGGGGCCGGACACTGATCTGAGCAATTTCAACGGTCTGACCGTGTTCGATCGCGGGGGCTGTTGAGCAAGAGAAAGGTAACAAAACATATGATGATGCCAATGTTGGCAGAGGGACTGGCGGGAAATATTCACGTCGGCCTGGCGGCGCTCGGCGCCGCTATCGGCGTGGGATTCATCGGCATGAAGGCCTCTGAAGCCGTGGGACGGAATCCCGGGGCTTCGACCAAGATCCTGGTGCAGGCGATCCTGGCGATCGCCTTTGCGGAAGCCATCGTGTTCTACGCCATCTTCCTGGTGAAGTGACGCCAGGGCGCGGAGCTCTCTCGGCTCCGCGCCTGGCCCTTAACACCCAAGTTTATGCAATCGCCCGTTCTATTCGGAAGCATCGGCGGTGACCTTGGCCAGATGGCGCAAGACACCGCGGTGCGGTTTGGTGTGGACCTGCCGCACTTCATCGCCCAGTGCGTCAGCTTCGGCATCGTCGCCTTTCTGCTTCACCGGTACGCCTACAAGCCGATCCTGACCGTGCTGGCCGAGCGCAAGCGACGCATCCAGGAAAGCCTGGAGAACGCCGAGAAGGTCAAACGGGATTTGGCCAATGCGCAGGCCAAGACTCACGAGATGCTGGTGCAGGCCGGTCAGGAGTCGGCCCGGATGATCGAGGAGGCCCGCGCCGCCGCCGCCAAAGTGCAGGAGCAGGAAACGCAGAAGGCCATTGCCAGCGCCCAGGCCATTGTAGATAAGGCCCGACAAGCGACCGAGGCGGAGCACGCCCGGATGCTGGCCGAGTTGCGCCGCGAGATCGGCCGGTTGGTGGTCGCGACGACGGGGAAGGTGACCGGGAAGGTGCTGACGCTCGATGATCAGAAGCGTTTGGCGGAGGAGACCAACCGGGAACTGGCCGCCTGATCACCATTGTCCCTCGCTGCCAACCACTGACCTCGAGCCATGAAGACCTCCAAACAAGCCCGCCGCGATGCGAAAGAGCTGTTTTATTCGTGCCGCGTGGACGGATTGCTGGACGAGGCCAAGGTTCGCCAGGTCGTGCAACGGATTATCGCCGCCAAGCCGCGCGGCTACTTCGCTATTCTCAGCCATTTCCAGCGGCTGGTGAGACTGGACCTCCACCGCCGCACTGCCCGCGTCGAGAGCGCCGTGCCGTTGGCTGAGCCGCAGCAGGCAGCCATCCGGACTAACCTGGCGCGCCGCTACGGCAACGGCTTGATCTTCGCTTTCAGCCAGAATCCCGGCCTCATTGGCGGCCTGCGGGTGCAGGTCGGCAGCGATGTCTTCGACGGCAGCGTGCAGGCCAGGTTAGCCAGGCTTGAATACAGCTTTTAGAGCCCTTTTTTAGTTCGACACACAGATATGAGTTCAATCCTGCAGGAAATCGAAAGTCAGATTGCCGGGGTAAAAACCGCGGTGATGAAACAAAATGTCGGCGTTGTCCGCGAGATCGGCGACGGTGTGGCCAAGGTGGAAGGCCTGGCCGACGCGATGTACAACGAGATGCTGGACTTTGGTGGAGGTGTTACGGGCCTGGTGCTGAATCTGGAAGAGACCGAGGTCGGCGCCATTGTTTTGGGTGATTATACCGACATCAAAGAGGGTCAGGAGGTGCGGACTACCGGCAAGGTGTTGCAGGTGCCCGTCGGCATGGAACTGCTGGGCCGGGTGGTCAACACCCTTGGCCAGCCGGTGGACGACAAGGGGCCGATTCAAACGAAGAGCACCTACCCGGTGGAGAAGATTGCGCCGGGGATCATCCGCCGCAAGTCGGTCAGCCAGCCTGTGCAGACGGGCATCATGGCAATTGACGCCATGATCCCGATTGGCCGCGGCCAGCGCGAGCTGATCATTGGTGACCGTTCCACCGGCAAATCCACCATTTGCATAGACACCATCATCAGCAACGCACGCCTCAACAAGGCCGCCCAGGCGGCGGGCGACAAGACTTACCGCCCCCTTTACTCGATCTACGTTGCGATCGGCCAAAAGCAATCCAACGTCGCCAATGTGATCCGCGTCCTCGAAGAAACCGGGGCGCTGCCTTACACGATTGTCGTCGTGGCGTCGGCTTCCGACTCGGCCACCAACCAGTACCTCGCGCCGTTCGCCGGCTGCGCGATGGGCGAGTGGTTTATGGACAACGGGATGGACGCTTTGATCATCTATGACGACCTGTCCAAGCACGCGGTCGCCTACCGCCAGGTCTCGCTGGTGCTCAAGCGTCCGTCCGGCCGGGAGGCCTATCCGGGGGATGTGTTCTACCTCCACAGCCGGTTGCTGGAGCGCGCCGCCCGGCTGAGTGAAAAATACGGCAACGGATCGCTGACCGCGCTGCCGATCATCGAGACCCAGGCCGGCGACGTTTCCGCCTACATTCCCACCAACGTCATTTCGATCACCGATGGCCAGATCTTCCTCGAGACGGACCTTTTCTACCAGGGCGTGCGACCGGCCATTTCGGTGGGCATTTCGGTCTCGCGCGTGGGGTCGGCCGCGCAGGTTAAGGCGATGAAGCAGGTCGCCGGGCGCCTAAAGGGTGAACTCGCCCAATTCCGTGAATTGGCCGCCTTCGCGCAATTTGGCTCCGATCTGGATGCCAAGACCCAGGCCCAGATTGAGCGCGGCCGGCGCATCATGGAGGTTTTCAAACAGCCGCCTTACAATCCCATCCCCGTCGAGGTGCAGGTGGCGGTCCTCTGGATGGCCCAGAACGGCTTCACCGACGACGTGCCGGTGGAGAAGGTGAAAGACTTCCAGAACAGGCTGACGGAGTTCCTGACGACCCGGCGGGCGGAACTACTGGCCAGGATCCGGCAGGAAAAGGCGCTCAGCGACGCATTGACGGCCGAAGTGAAGGCGGCTGCCACGGAGTTCAAACAGACTTACAAGTGAACCTCGATTTGCCATCGCAGCGGCACCTGACAGGCTCTAGCCATTGGGCCTTTGGTGTCCGGACTTCGGAATAGTCATGCCCAGCACCCGCGACATCCGCCGCCGCATCAAGTCGGTCAAAAGCACGGCCCAGATTACCAAGGCCATGCAGATGGTGGCATCGTCAAAGATGCTCAAAGCGCAGCAGGGCGCTGTCAATTTCCGGCCCTTCGCCGCGATGGGCGGCGAACTGATGGGCTACTTGACCCAGGATACGAGCGACTATCGGCATCCGCTGATGGAAACGCGAGAGGTGCGCAAGCGAGCGGTGATCCTGGTCGGCACCGACAAGGGCCTGTGCGGCGCGCTTAACTCGAATCTGTTCCGCGAGGCGTCGAAGTGCGAAACGGCGACCACCCAGTTCATCGCCGTCGGAAAGAAGGCCGCGCAGTTTGTCGCCCGCACCCGGCGGAAGCTGATCGCCGAGTTTACCTACCACGACACCCCGACCTATGGCGAGTGCCAGACGATTTCCAAGTTCGCGCAGAATCTGTTTCTCAAGGGCGAAGCCGATGTCGTGGACGTGCTCTACACACGCTTCATCAACACGCTACAGCAGCGGCCCGACGCGCGCACGCTCCTGCCCATGCGCACGGCCGAAAGCCTTCTGAGCGAGGCGCGTGGCGAAGCGGAGCCGCCGTCGGCGGAACGGCCGCGTTTTAACTTTCTGTTCGAACCGGACCCGGTGACGGTGATGGACCGGTTAGTGCTTTACTTCCTGGATTTTCGCGTGGCGCAATTGCTGCTGGAGGCGAAAGCCAGCGAGCACAGCGCCCGCATGGTGGCCATGAAGAACGCCACCGACAACGCCAACCAACTGGTCAAGCAGCTCACGCTGGACTACAACAAGATGCGCCAGGCCAGCATCACGAAGGAATTGCTGGAAATCGCCAGCGCCGCCATGGCCCTTGGGTAAGCGACCCTGGTCAGACCTTTTACGAACCATCGAAACGCATGAATAAAGGCAAAATCGTTCAAGTCATCGGCCCGGTGGTGGACGTCGAGTTCCCCGATCAACTCCCCGCCATCTACAACGCTCTGACCGTCGAATACGACCTCCCGCTCCAGGGCAAGACAAAGCTGACGCTCGAAGTCCAGCAACACCTCGGCGACCGCTGGGTCCGGACCGTTGCCATGTCCACCACCGACGGCCTGAAGCGCGGCATGGAGGCGCTCGACTCCGGTCAGCCCATTTCGATGCCCGTAGGCGACTGCGTCATGGGCCGCGTGTTTGATGTGACCGGCAATCCCGTGGACGAGCGCGGACAGATCGTGGCCGAAAAATACTGCCCCATTCACCGCGCCGCCCCGACGCTGACTGACCAATCCACCACCCCGCAGATCCTGACCACCGGCATCAAGGTCATTGACCTCATTTGTCCATTCTTGAAGGGCGGCAAAGTCGGCGCGTTTGGCGGAGCTGGCGTGGGCAAGACCGTCGTGATCATGGAATTGATCAACAACATCGCCAAGTTGCACGGCGGCGTCTCGGTTTTCGCCGGCGTAGGCGAGCGCACCCGCGAGGGCAACGACCTCTACACCGAAATGTCGGAAGCCGGCGTCATCAACCAGAAAGACCTGGCCAAGTCCAAGATCGCCTTGGTATACGGGCAGATGAACGAGCCGCCGGGCGCGCGGTTGCGCGTCGGTCTGTCGGGGCTGGCGATCACCGAGTACTTCCGCGATGACAAGAACCAGGACGTATTGCTGTTCATTGACAACATCTTCCGTTTCTCGCAGGCCGGCTCTGAAGTGTCCGCCCTGCTTGGGCGCACCCCCAGCGCCGTCGGTTATCAGCCGACGCTGGCTGCCGAGATGGGCGATTTGCAGGAGCGCATCACCTCCACCAAGAAGGGCTCCATCACCAGCTTCCAGGCGGTCTATGTGCCGGCGGACGACCTGACGGATCCCGCGCCTGCCACCACCTTTGCGCACCTCGACGCCACCATCGTGCTGGAGCGCTCGATCATGGAGTTGGGCATTTTCCCGGCGGTGGATCCCCTATCCTCGACCTCGCGCGCGCTGGCGCCCGAGATCGTCGGCCAGGAACACTACGAAGTCGCCCGCGGTGTCCAGAAGGTGCTCCAGCGCTACAAGGACCTTCAGGACATTATCGCCATCCTCGGCATGGACGAGCTTTCGCCCGAGGACAAGCAGACAGTCTTCCGTGCGCGCAAAATCCAGCGTTTCCTGAGCCAGCCTTTCTCGGTCGCGGAAGTCTTCACCGGCCGGCCCGGCAAGCAGGTGCCGGTGGCTGAAACCGTCAAAGGTTTCAAGGAAATCCTCGACGGCAAGCACGACGAGGTTACCGAGGGCAACTTCTACATGAAGGGCCGGATCGAGGAGATCAAAGAAGCGGAGGGTTGAGCGCCGGCCCACAACACGCGGCATGTCATGAGTTCCACCTTAAAACTCGAAGTCACCACCCCTGGCGGGCGGGTCTATTCCCAAAACGTGGACATGGTCACGCTGCCCGGGCAGGAGGGTGAGATGGGTATTCTGCCGATGCACGCCCCATTGATGACGTTGCTGGGCGAGGGGGAAATCATCGCCCGGCGGGGGAATATCGAAGACCGCCTCCTCGTCACTAGGGGATGCGCCGCGATCACGCCTGACCGCGTCGCGGTGCTCACTGTCTTCGCGACCGACGAAGCCGCGATTGACGCCAAGAAGGCCGAAGCGGCCCGCGCTCGCGCCGAGGCCCGTCTCAAGGAGAAGATCTCGCCTGAGGAGGTCGCCCTGGTGCAGGCATCGCTCACCCATTCGCTGGCTCAGTTGCGGCTGAAACACCACCGCCCTCCGGGCCAGCATTAGGGCGATTACCGGAGGAATCCACCCGCGCGGCACCATTTCAAGCTTGCGTTCAGGAAGTCTGAAAGGAACATTGCAGCCTTTATATGGAATCTACTGTTGAGCATTTGCCGATGTCGCACAAGGCGTGGGCGTGGTTTGAGGCGAATAGGAAGCAAACGCTTTATGGGGGCGGCGCTGTGCTGCTTGTCAGCTTGATTGTCGCCTACTTCCTCTACCGGCATAACGCTCAGGAAGTGGCCGCCAGCGAAGCATTGTCGAAGGTTACCGTGCCGCAGATGATCGGGAGCGGCAGTCGCACTGGCGTTGCGGAAGCGTATTTGAAGGTCGCCGATACCTATCCGAAGTCCGGCGCCGGAGCGCGCGCACTGTTGCTGGCGGCGGGCGACTTTTACACGGAAGGCAAGTATGACCTGGCAAAGGCGCAGTTCGATAGATTTAGACGCGAGCACTCCAAAAGCCCGTTCATCGGGCAGGCGCTCCTGGGTTTGGCCGCGTGTCTGGATGCGCAGGGCAAGGCCCGCGAAGCGATGACCGCATACCAGGACGTGATCACACGCCGGCCGGGTGAAAACGTCGTGTCGCAGGCGCGGTTTGCGCTGGCGCGCCTGCACGAGGCGCAGAACGAGCCGGAGAAGGCGCGCAACCTTTACGAAGAGGTCGAGCGCACTGATCCCTACGGCCCGCTGGGCCCTGAGGCCGGCATGCGATTGGAGGAGTTGAAGGTCAAATACCCGAAGCTGTTTGCGGTTCCCGCACCAGTAGTAGTGGCCCCACCCCCGACCAACACGGCCCCGGCGACCACTAACGCGGCACCGCTAAGGATCGTCACTCCCAAATGAACCTTACAATCATCGGCACAGGTTACGTAGGGCTGGTCACCGGGGCGTGCCTTGCCGAGGTGGGACACCAGGTGGTCTGCGTGGATAACGACGCGGACAAGGTGCGGGTGTTGCAGGGGGGCGGCATTCCGATTTACGAGCCGGGCCTGGAGGAGTTGGTGAAGGAAAACGTCGCCGCGGGGCGCCTCAGCTTCACCACGAGCACCGCGGAGGGTGTCGAGAAATCAGATGTCATCTTCATCGCTGTCCCGACCCCGCCGCTGGCCGACGGCTCGGTGGACATGAGTTTCCTGGAGAAGGTCGCGCGCGACATTGCCGGCGCGCTGACCTCCTACAAGATAGTCGTGGATAAGAGCACGGTGCCGGTCAAGACCGGCGACAAGGTGGCGGAGACCATCAAGCGCTACTGCAAGGCGCGCGTGGACTTCGACGTGGTGAGCAATCCGGAGTTCCTGCGCGAGGGATTTGCCGTCGAGGACCTGATGCGGCCTGATCGCATTGTGGTCGGCGTGCGTTCGCAGCGGCCGGTGGCCGCGATGCAGGAGGTATATGCGCCGTTCAAAGCGCCGATCATTGTCACCGACATCAACTCCGCCGAGCTGATCAAGCACGCGTCCAATTCATTCCTCGCGCTGAAGATCTCCTACATCAATGCGGTCTCCGTGCTATGCGAAGCGACGGGGGCCAACGTGCAGGAAGTGGCGAACGGCATGGGGATGGACGCGCGGATCGGCCGGCGTTTCCTGCAGGCCTCGCTCGGCTTCGGGGGGAGCTGCTTTCCCAAGGATCTGAGCGCGTTCATCAAGATCGCCGAGCAGGTTGGCTACGATTTCCGGCTGCTGAAGGAAGTTCAGCACATTAACGCGGCGCAGATGGACCGCTTCGTCAAGAAGATCGCGGACACCCTTTGGGTGCTCAAAGACAAGACCATCGGCGTGCTGGGCCTGGCCTTCAAGCAGAACACCGACGACATTCGAACATCGCCGGCTATCGAGCTCTGCTGCCGCCTGCAAAAGGAAGGCGTGGCTCTGCGCGTGCACGATCCCAAGGCCATGGAAAAGGCCAAAGCAGTGTTGAAGGATGTCACCTTTGTCCAGGACATGAACGCGGTTGCCGAGGGTTGCGACGCGCTCGTGATCGCCACGGAATGGGATGAGTTCAAGCGGCTTGATCTGGAGCGGACCCGCAAGGCGCTTTCCCACCCAATCCTGTTTGACGGCCGCAACCTCTTTGATCCGGCCGAGATGGAGCGCCTGGGTTTCATCTACAAGAGCATTGGGCGCTGAGCTGGCCTTTGCGCGGCCGGAGTTCCGACACTGAGAACCGATTTCCCGCTTTGTTCATCTGACCTTCTGACTGCCTTGGCTTGTACGTCCGTCATTGATGTCGCCGCCGCGCTGGTTTTCCGCGGTGGCAAGCTGCTGATCACGCAGCGCCATGCGGAGGCGCACCTGGGCGGGCTGTGGGAGTTCCCGGGCGGGAAGCGCGAAGCGGAGGAGACTTTTGAGGATTGCCTGATGCGCGAATTGCGCGAGGAATTGGGCATCGAGGTTGCCGTGGAGGAACTGGTGGAGAGCATCACGCACGCCTACCCGGACAAAACGGTGCACCTGCGGTTCTTTCGCTGCCGCTGGGTCAAACATGAGCCGCAACCGCTGGGCTGCCCCGCGTTCAAATGGGTGCGGGCGGCGGAGTTGAACGAATACGCCTTTCCGGCCGCCGACGCGCGGTTGCTGGAGACACTGCAGCAAGACAGCGGGCTTTGGGATGGGAAGTGAGTCTGGGGATTGGGTTTATTCCACCAATAGAACGCGGTAGAAGCGTTGAGGAGCACCGCTCAGGGTGGAATCAACCTGGAAAGCCGTGGTGTTGGTCGCGATGACGTCCGCGCCGAGGGCTTGCCAGGCGGAAGCCGGCAAGTTGGTTGCGTATTGGACGCGGTATTTGAGGCCCGCGCTGGCCGTCCAGGTTAAGGTCAGTGTGTGGCCGGCGGAGTCCAGTTGCGCCGGCAGCAGCGCTGGCGAGTCCAGGACGCCGAAGAATCGCAGCACGTCGGACATGCAGGCGTCGCGGGCAACCGAGTTGGTGATGGTCTCGAAGGGGAATCCGAAATTGACGACCTTGCCTCCGCCGAGGGAGCCGTCGTATTGCACGGCGGCCACGCCGCCCAGGCCGCCGGAGTAGGTGATGGCAGGACGGCTGCCATTGGTGGGGACCATGACGTCCGGGTAATTCACGTTGTAGGTGCCGCGGGTGCCGTTGTCGAAACCGCCGGCGGAATTGCCGGCGAAGATGCCGCCCGCGGCGGGGGAGAAGGCGTAGGTGTTGGCGTCATCGCTGCTATAGACCGCACGCAGTTGATCGTGGTAGAAGCTCCGATCGGCAGCCGCCGGACCGCTGCTGCGATCGAGGTCGTAGCCGCATTCAGAGCCGGACACAAAGAGGTTTCCTCCCGCGTTCAGGTAGGCCGTGACGAGCGACTGTTCGATCGTGTCGAATGACCGGTCAGCGGCGCCTTCCTCGCCCAGGAGCCAGACCACGGCCGGGTAACCGGCAAGTTGGACCGTGCCATTAATGACGGCGTCGTGGTGGGCGGTTTCAAAGCCGGGCCCGCTGATGTTCTGGCCGGCGATGGCGGCAAAAGCGTGATTGGTGCAGGTGGGGTTTTCCGCGGTCAGGAATTGCCACCGGTCGTTGCCGTCCACGATCAACACCCTCGGCGAGCCGCCGGTCTGGGCGCCGTAGGTGCGGGATGCCTTGCTCTCGCCGCCGGGGCTGACCACGCTGACTTTATAGTATCGTTTGGTTGCAGGCGTGAGGCCGGAGTCGGTGTAGGTGTGGACATTGGCGGCGACGTTTATGGGCGGGCCGAAAGTCACGCCGTTCGGGCTCGCATAGATGCGGTAGCCGGTGCGAACGAAGTCTTCGTCGGACCACGTCAGCTTCAGCGATGTGCCGTCGGGTTGGCTGCTGACCCGGGTCAGCGCGGGGCTGACGGGCACCCCGCGCGCGCCGAGCAGGACGACGCAATTGTCTATCGCGTTGCGGGTGGCGGATTGGTCAATGTCGGCCTTGTTGGCGATAAAGGAAAACAGGTAGCGGCGATTATCGTTTTCGTTGTCAATGTAACCGCTAAGGGCGATGGAGATGCTGAGGGAGCCGGTCTTGGCATGAACCTGGCCCGAGCCGTCGGTGCCGCAAAAGCGGCTGCCGATCGTGCCGTCCACGCAGCCGATGGGCAAGGTGTCGTCCCAGGTCGGGAATGCCGCCAGCATGTAGCGCGTGAGGAGGAGGCATTGCCGGGCGCTGAAGCGGTTGCCGTGGGAGAGGCCGGAGCCGTCATTCATGACCATGGCGTTGGTGCTGATGCCGGCGTTGCCATGGATCCAGCGCAGCACTTGTGCGGCGCCCGCCGAGTAGGAGTCGCCGGCGCCCAGTTTCCAGCCCAGATGCCGGCAGAGCGCGTCGGCCATCGCGTTATGGCTGACTTTCATTAAAGGGATGCACGCTACGTCGAGCCGGAGTGGCTTGCCGCCGTAGGTCAGGTCGGAAGACTCATGGGTGTAGAACAGCGTGCCGGGTGGCGCAAAGCCGGTCTGACCCAGCGCGCTGCCTGATACCGCAATGCCCTGAGCTTGCAGGGCGGCCAGGAAGGCCGTGGCGGCCGTGGCGTTCTTGGCTTGCGTGGTCGTGGCGCCGATGTTGCCCGTGGACCCGAAGCCGTAAGTGCACATGCCATAGCACTGCACATTGCCGCTGACGTTGGTAAGCCCGAGCGCCTTAAGCTGGGTGGCGATACGGTCCAGGCCGGCGCGAGCACTGGAGAACACGGTCGTGTTCCAGGTCAGGTCGTGCTCGGACACCAGGTTCAGGTTGCCGGTGAGGATGCCGTTGGTCAGCGTGCCGTCCCAATAAACCCGCGTTTGGAAGGAGTAATTGGTGCCGAGCAATCCGAAGGCGGCTGCCGTCGTAAACATCTTCGTATTGGAAGCCGGCGCCAGGCCGGTGTACGGGTTGCGTTGGTAGTAGATGACCGAGCCGTCGGAGTTTTCGACCAGCACCGTCCAGGTGTTTGTCGCCACGGCCGGGCGGGCAAGAATGGCGTCAATTTGGTCGGGGATAGTCTGCGCCCAGCCGGCGGCGGGAAGGAAGGTCAGGGCCGCCAGGACGAACTGCGCATGGAAACGACTCATGCTAAGGAGGCAGCATACCACGGGTTCGCATGAAAACAACCGGGAAATGGGGCTGCGTTGGCAAGAGCCTCAGTCCTGGGTGGGGCCACCTCGGCGAGGAGGCCAAACGGTGGCGCTTTTGGCGAAAGCCTGGTTCTTTCGACTGGGAAGAATGCGCCGACTGACGTCGGCGGCTACATAGGATGGGCTTGCCGAGCAGGCGCTGAGGCGGGTGTGGGCCGAGTGGGATTGCAGAGCCTCCAGATGAAACAGAAAGGGGCGTGCCAGGCACGCCCCTGTCAGGTTGTTGGTGATTCTGTTTAGCGACGGCGACGCAGCAAGAACGCCAGGCCACCGAGAGTCAACAGGCTCAATGTCGTCGGTTCCGGAATTATCGAGAAAATGCCAGCCGAGTCATATTCCGTGACCCAATGGCCACCCGGCGTCCAGAACTGGACTTGCTCGATCGTGCTGTCCAGTACGACCAGGTTGCCGGCGGCGTCAAAGGCCAGCTCACGCCCACGGGCGCCCGCATCGAACTCTTCTATAAAGGCACCGGTCTCCATGTCAAAGATGCGCACATACCCATTGTCATAGGCCGAATACGCCACAAGTCCCGCATTTTCATCAATGTCTATGCCACGCGGGCTGCCGGCGTAGGCGGCGGACGCAGACCAGATCTTATCGTCATCAAGGGTAAGCGTCCCCTCGCCGTCGAACTTGATGATCGGCGGGGCTTGGTTAATTGTACTGCGGTATGTATTGACGTACCAGTCGCCATTGCTGTCCCGCGCCACGTCGTAGGGGTAAAAACCAGACCAAGCGGTATTACCAATGATCTGCGTGCCCGTGTCGGACGGAGTGGCTGTGGCATTGGCTCCGAGGTCGTAGCGGATGAGGCCGGTGCGAGCATTCGAGTAAAAGCCATTGACCAAGTATATCTGGCGGTCACCACCTGCCTGCGTGCCGGTCACGACAATGCTGTTGATATACTGATTGGCGGTCTTGTTGGATGCGGCAATCAGCTGCGTCGCGGACTGCAAATCGGAACTCATCTCGTAGCAGAGATCGTTCGAGAGGTCGGTGACGTATAGATGGCCGTCCGGGCCGATGGTGCTCTTGCCGGGGCCGAGTGTGCCACCCCAGGTGACGCCGCCGGTTCCGAAACCAAGGTGTGCACCATCCGCCCGCAGGACGTAGATTCCTTCAGGTGTGCTGCGAGCGAAGCCTCCGGCAGTAGTATTGCCGGTAGTAGCATTGGACACGAATACCTTGCCGAAGTTGGGACTCGTGGGATTCTTGTCAATTGAAATCCCGTTCGGGGTATAGATGCCTGAATCCTTAGCGAAGCACACTTTGCCGCTCAGCAATGTGGGGAACGGAGC
>DAOTCE010000054.1 GCA_035452965.1 Candidatus Paceibacterota bacterium
GTCGGCGATGGTTTGCGCACTCCAGTCCAGGTTGTTGGTCAGGAAGATCATCTCCACCCCCTGCCCGTCCAACTCCACCCAGGCGATGACGCGGCGCAGGACTTCGGGATACTGACCTCTGGATTTGCCGGTGGTGAGCACGATCAGATCGTCGCGCCGGATGTTGCCCTTGCGGCGCCACTGGCGGCGTTTGACCACCCGGCACTGGAGGTTGTCTTTGGCGCGAGTCACCCAAAAGACCCCGCGCCGGAGCAAGTCCAGCAAATGCGCGAAATCCACGTAAGCCTTGTCAAACAAGACGATTTCACCGGCTCGCAACCCGGCGCAGACTTCCCGCGCGCGCTTGTTGTCGTGGTGCTTGGCGGTGTCGATGATGGCAAAGGAAGGCAGGAAGCTCTGCAGGTCCAACCGCAGATGGCACTTGGCGGCGGCCTTCCGACGGCGATGCTTGGCCCAGTCCATGCAGGAGACCACCAGTTGGATGGTGGTGGAATCCACCGCATGAATGGTGCGTTTGAACCGGTAGAGCAGCCCCTTGCCCTTCCGGCTTCCAGCAAAGCGCGGGTGGAGGGCCTTGAGGTGCTCCAGGACCGACCAGAACAGTTGGTTGGCGATCGCCGAGGCCAGCAACGTGCAATTCCCAAGGCCTTCGCCTGCGGACGGGTGCCGGCTTGTCGCCAGCGCCGACCTGTAGCGCTCCTGTCGTGCATCCGCCTCAATTAGCGCGAGAGTACGCGGTGCATCCGACCCAGGTGACGCAGTGGAAGGCGACGATCCGGGATCGGCTGCCGGAGTTGTTTGAGACCGGGGCTGCCGGCGCCGAGAATCAGGAGCACCTGATCGCGCAGTTGCACCAAGAAATCGGGCAGCTGACGGTGGACCTGGACAGGCTTAAAAAAAAGTCCAAGCAGTTGGGTCTTTGACGCAGTTGCACGGGTTGGTCAGCTCCGATCCGCACGTTAGCGTCCGCCATCAATGCGAGCGGTTGGAACTATGCCGGAGCAGTTACCATTGCGAGCCGTGCCCGGAGACGGAGGAGAACCTGGCGCTGATGCGGCGCCTGGACGAGCTGCCCCTGGGGCATCCGGTGTATGGGGGCCGCAAGTTGACGGTGCTGGTGCGCCAGGCCCACCTGACAAAGCGGCAGCTTGCCTGGGCAGGAAGGCTTACGCCGGGAAAGATGCAGCTACGGACATTGCGCCGCGCCCGGTTTGCATGGGCTGCTGCAATCCCGAGTCGAGCAACGGGTTGCCGATCTAATTGACGGTGGCGCTGGAAGCAGTCGGCGTTGCGCCCTGGCCCCCGTGGCCCGGCCCGATTTCAAAGGCCTGGATGAAGGCTTCGCCCTGGACGGCATGACCTCCCTCGATCGTTCGCAGCCCGGTGCAACGAACCTCGATAACTCCGTTCTTCGGCGTGATGTCGTCAAAGACGAGGTCCGCCGCCTTGTTTGGCCCGCCGGCCGTGGCGGCCACGTCGAGCCGTTCAACCACTTTGCGTCCGTTGAGCAGGATATCGAAAAAGTTCGTGCGCGTGTTCAAGCCACGCGTGGCGGCGAACTTGAGTCGGACAAAATACCTGCCCGGTCCAACCGTGAGGTTCACCCAGAAATCGCGGGCGTGGTAGCCGTAACGGTAGACCTCCGGATCGGAGGTTCCGCCAATCGGTTCGGCGACGGCGTTTGTCCACCAGCACTCGGCCACTGTGTCTTTCAACGCGGCGAGGCGCGTCACGATCTCGGTCCCCGGACGCCACCAATGCCCCTTGACATCGCGGTAATCCTGCCGCGACGGATAGCCGAAGATCAGCCGCTGCGCGTCTTTCGGGCCGCCGCCGGTTGGGAAACTGCACGGCGCGGTCTCGGCGGAAAACAGCACGGCATCCCCGCTAATTTGGCATCCTTGCGAGTAAGGATTCCCCTCGCCGGTGGCGACGATGCTTAGCGTGTGTTCTCGATTCGGAAGGCCGTTCCTGTAATAGAGCACCTGCTGGCTGCGCGGCGAAGGGTTCCAGCAGTCAATGGGGACAGACTGTTTCACGCCATCGAGAAATACGTCCGCCAGGCCTCCCGCGGGACTGGCAGGGCCCAGCAGACGCACCTGGTTGCCAACAAAACGCGCGGTCAGGACGGCGCCCTTTGTCTCCGTCACCCGCAGTGTTCGACCCAGGGCGGCGGCGTTCTCTTCTATGGTCCACGCGCCTTCATAACTAAAGGCGGCATCGTCCATAACCTGCTGCGGGATTTTGCCGCGGACGACCACCTCTTTCGCGCCGTCATGGCGGATGTGGACGATGGCATCGCCATTGGGCAGCGGTTTGAGGGTGTAACCGTTGGCGGACAGATCTCGGCGCCGGCGCAGCGAGCGGCCGTCCGCCGTGATTTTTGCAGGTTTAAAGGACAAGCGCAGGACGTCCACAGTTCGGGGCGGGGCGTCAAAAGTCGAATAGGCAATCTCGCCATCGCCATAGCGGACCTGGTTCACCACCGCGCTGGAGCGGACAACATGGTTTTCCCGGCTGGCGTCCAGCTGTTCCGGCAACCAGCTGATGGCCTCCAACACCCAGCGCAGGGGCAGCGGATGGGCAATGTTGAACCAGACGCCGTTAACGATGATGCCGCCATCAATGTTATCCTCGGTGATGCCGGTGTCGTGAGCGTCGTAGGTTTGAAGGATCAACTGGCGGACAGCCATCTCGCGCGCCCAGGGGTCGCCCGTCTCGGCGGCATATTGAGCGAGGGTCCTGCCGACGAGCAGGGGCGAGTACCACAGGGAGCGTCCGCAGCAGGGGCTGGACTCGGGATATGCCCACGCGCCGTTGAACACGTCGCCGCCTGACTGCGGAGCGGCGCTGGTGCGGTTGTAAAACAGGGTCATGATGTTGCGGGCGTCTTGGCGCCAGCCAGGGAACAAGGACCTTTGGGCGATGAGATAAGCGGGTACTTCGGCGGTAAGGGTGCAACCCTGCGTCGGGTTTTCCCAGTCCCAGAAATACCGGCCCCAGGTGTCGTCCGCGAGCCAGGCCGGCAGGAGTCGGTCGCGCAGATATCGAAGGCCGGCCTCGCGGGCCTGGAGAATCTGCCCTTCCTTGCCCGCGTGGCCCAGCCGAACGAATTCATCCAGGAACGCCAGGATCATGACGACGCCCCCGGTTTGTTTCTTGTTCTTCCAGGGCGCGCTTTCGGGGTTGGCGTAGCGCGGCCAGGGATCGCTGGCGGGTTCGAGGTGGCAGCGTTCGGCGAGCAGATCGCCCCAATGCCGGGCGGCGGCCAGCCAGCGCTCGTTGCCTGTAAGTTGATAAGTTCGGAGGAGGGCGCGGCCCATGTCGGCGCAGAGATCAAGCTGGATCATGCCGTTGGTATCGCACTTCCAGTAGGCTTTGCCTTTGACGGGAGCACTAATGGGGAAATCCGGCCAGGGGTGATCCGGCGGCGTCAAGCAGGCCTCCAGGAGGAAGTTGCCCATATAGGTCAGGTGCGCGACAGCCGCGGGGTCTCCGGTGTAACGGTAATAGTCGGTCATGCCGTGCAGGACACAGACCGCACGTTGGCCGATGTCAGCATTGTCCCAGTCCTTGGGGGTAACGGGCGTGATCAAGCCGTTGGTAGCGATGGTCCAATGTCCGCTGAAGACGTAATGGGGATACGCAGCGATGGCCGCGTTGGTAGTGGTCCAGGGATAGCGTTTTAAGGTCTCGGCGGCAATCCGCACACGGTAATCGCATTGGCCGTTCAGCCCCTGATGCCAGGGCGCGATCACGCCGTGGGCATCCACGACAGCGTCGTGGCCGTACTAGCGAGGCAGCACGGTAGCGGCCTGCACCCATAGCGGAGCAGCAAGACCAGCGCAGCACGTGAGGCTCAGGATCAAAACATTCCGTATAGGGGTATTCATAGGCTATTGAACATGGTTGTTTCTCTTCTCGTCAGCCAATGGGATCAACTCGACGCGGCGGAACAACCCCCGCTCGCCGGGCGAAGCAGCGCGCAGGCCGATAGTGCCGCGGGAAAAACCAGCGTCGGTTTGCACATGGACGCGCTCGCCATCCAGGAACACCTCAATTCGAGGGCCGCGACAGTCCACCCGGTACCGGTGTGTTTCGCCACGCAGAATCCTCCGGGGCAATGGCACGGGATCCAATACGGTCCAGACGCCGTTGCGGCGGACGTGAGGTCGCAGCGTATTCGGCAGGGTCTTGTACTGCGGGGCGTCGAACGGCGAATCCGCGCTCTGCACCTGAAACATCAGGCAGTGGTTTGCGTCCCGGGCGCGGACGATCCAACCGGTAATGCCGTCGCCTTGCGCGGGCAGAACCAGGTCAAATTCGAGACGGTAGTCCGTCAACTCTCCGAGGAATAGTCCCAATTCTCCGCCTTCGATGCGCAGTCCTTCGCTGGTGAAAAGCCAGCCGGCGGGAGCCGCCCACAGGTCCGACTGCCGATCGAGGTCCCGGCCGTAGAACGGGCCGGTGAGCGAGGCGTCCACAGCGGCGACTTGCTCCCGCAGCGCCTTGCGGGCCGCGCGCGAGAGATCGCCGCCAGGCGCGACGACGAGGTCGCAGACGAAGGCTGCGCGGCGGATGGGGTCGAGGCCCGTCCAGGCACGGAGTGCGACCGGCGTGCCGCACGCAATCGCCGCCGGAAGTTGCGCCTTGTCACGGCCATCATGAGGCAGGCGCCAGGTATAAAGCCGACCCTTCTCTGCGATCGGCGCGCTGAGCCGACCCGATTCATCCATCAGCATCAGGAGTGTGGGGCGGCCCTGGCCGACAGCCGGCGCGGCGAGCAGAACGTCCGGTCCAAGGGTAAGAACCACCTCATCGAGCCGGCTGGTTGGTCCCGGCTTGAGCGCCACGCGCTGGAAACCGCGGTTCTCGACCGCCAGGTCCGCACGGCATACCACCCGCAATTTGCGCCTGACCTTCGAGGCGGCGTCAATCCAGGCATAGCCTGCGTCGGCGTTCAGGGGCACCTTGCGACCAGCCGAATCCCTGATCTCCAGATGAGCCGCCCAGGACGGGATACGAAGGCCAAGGAGCGGTCCCTTGATCGCAGAGTTCGCCTGGGGTGTAAGCGTCAAGTCAAAGACCTTCTCCGCAGGCAGGCCGGAAGAGGCTGATCTTACCGTCACCCGCCACTCCTCTGACCCCACCCGCACCGGCGCGGAGAAGTCGGCGAAGAAGTTCACCAGGATGCGGTTGGTTGTCGCAGCGGCCAGGTACCCTTTGAGGGAGTGCAGGCCGAGGGGGCCGTGAAAGTTGCAGCAGACGTTCCACTCATCAACTTTGCCTCGCGTGGCCACCGGGCCGACCCCGTCACCGTCGAAATTGCGCCAGCCGTAACCGCCGTTGGCGCATTGATTGGCGGCGTATTGATTGCGCAGGAGACGCTCGGCCATTTCGAGGTAGCGGCATTCGCCGGTGAAGCGCCACAGTTCAAGGTTGAAGCGCAGCCAATCGGATTCAGAGCAACCCTCGTCGCCGGGGTAATCCTTGTAGAAGTGCTCGCCGATTCCGCCCAGGGGCCAGACATAGCCGCCGCGCATGGCTTGGTCCCACTTGGCCTGCGCCGCCGTCAGGAAGGGTTGTTTGCCGGCAATCTCGTACAGGGCGAGAATGCCGCGCCAGGCGCAGAGGTTCCCGTGACTGTGGTCAATGGGCAGAGCGTCGAACTTCCTGAAAACCTCGGCCATGCGCTCGGCCTGGCGGAGATAGCGCTCGTCGCCGGTGTCCCGGTAGAGCCACGCGAGCCCTTCGATCGCAGGGAAATAGCAGCAGGTGTAGCCCACGCCATAGGTGCCCGTGGCGCGGAACTCGGCTTCGCGGGCGGGAGCGCAAAGGTGCGCGGCGCTGTTGACATAGAAGTCCCCCAGGCGGCGGGCGGCTTCCCACAGCCGGGGATCGCCGGTCGCGCGCGCGGCCACCGGCAGGCCGATGAGCAGACGGCTGTTGCCCCATAGCATCGGGTAGAGCGGCGAAGTGGCATCGGTCGGTTTGGCCAGGTCCAGGTCCACGCCGAAATGGCCGTCGGGCTTCTGCAATGCGGGCAGGGCCGCCAGCACGTTGGAGACCAGCGGCGGCGAAAACGGCCGGCCGGCACTGGTGAGAATCGCAAGCTCGATATAGCGGCCGGGGACATCGCCGCTGTAATTGTTCGGGTAACGGCGAATCCTGTCGGTGATGTCCGCCAGGAGCCATTCCTCGCTGGTGTACGGGTCAAGAGCCAGCCGTTGGACGCCGCGCGCCAATGCCGCGCCCCAGGGGCCGTCCAGTTGGACGGCCTTCGGCAAAGGCAAGGTCAGTCCGGCCGGCAAGATGTGGCTCGCAGCGAAAGAGTCCCAGGCGCAGCCGAGAATCAGGAATCCCGCCAGGATACGGCGGCGGTTTTGATTCTCACGGGGCTTCATTATGTCATCCTGCGGGGTTTGGGGGGGAATAGCCGGAGTCAGCCCGGCAGGGCGGTGGCCCGGACCGTGGAGGTTGGTGTTCATAGGCAGCGGACGTGACTCAGGAGTTGCCGGTTAAAGGGTATCGTCCATGTTGTCTGCCGGCTTCGAAAAAGGCCAGGATGTTTTCCATGGGCACATCATCGCCAATGTTGTGCGAGGGGGCCAGGATGTAGCCGCCGCCGGGGCCCATCTCGCGGAGGCGCCGTTTCACTTCGGCACGCACGGCCTCGGGAGTGGTCTGCATGGTATGCTGCGAGTCCACACCGCCCAGAAAGCAAAGTCGGTCGCCGAACTCGGCTTTCAGGGCCGCGGGATCCATCCCGGACGCGGCGACCTGGATCGGGTTCAGGATGTCCACGCCATTGTCAATGAAGTCCGGGATGAACGCCCGCACTCCGCCGCAACTGTGATACATCACGCGCATGCCCGGGGTATGCCGCTTGATGGACCGGATCAGGTCCGCGTGCACCGGCTTCAGCAGAGATCGGTACATGGCGGGCGAGATCAGGGGCCCGCGTTGGCTGCCGAGGTCGTCCAGGACCTCGACCCATTCCACGAACTCGCCCACGGCCTCCAACTGAACGAAATAGAAGTCCTTGACGACCTGCTGGACCTTCCAGAACAGCGCCTCCGCGAACTCCGGCCGGAGCGCCATGTCCTCGAGGAGGTTCACCATCCCGCGTAGTTGCTGGGCGATCTCGAAGACGCCCAGCATGACCGGCCGATAGGCCACCAGCGCGCAATCCGTTTCCGTGAACCGCTTTGCGGCCTCGGCGCGCAGACCCGCGACCCGCGCCGGATCACGAGGGTCCGGCCACTCGAACGAATCCAGGTCGCTGGCGGTGGCTTCGGCCAGCGGCTGTCCGGAAAGCTCGTACACCCTGGTCTCGGGATGCTCCCAGTAGGTCAGACCCCACTCGTCACTCCAGCCGCGACCGGGGGCGGGGCGGGTGCGAAAGCCGGCCGGCGGGCGCAGATGAACATAGCGAACATCCGACCCGAGCGCAGCCAGCACGCGAGGATCCTGGCGCATCAGTTGGGGGCCGACGAGCACAGGCGCGACCTGACCCCTGATGCCAAAATGCGCGGCCAGCCGGTCGAACCGCGACTCGGTCATCTTGGCCGCCGTGCCCCCGATGCAGACAGGCACGCGGTCGGGTTCGCGATGGTTCAGGGCGGTCCGGACGCGCTCGCGTGAGGTCATCCTGGGCATAGTGTTCACTGATTCGGGGGTTCTGGTGAAACCTGGCGGCCGCATCTGCCAGGTCGCGCCATGCGCCACCGTCCGCGCCGGCTGACGGTGGCGGCCACTGGTTCTTGCAGTTGGTTCATTCTGACGCGGCAAACGTGATATCCAACGGGATGCTGATCTCCACCGGTTTGTCCGGGCCGACCAGGAGGTTCGTCACGCGGTAGGCAGCCGCGAGCTTCCGGCGGCCCTCCGCGGCTTTGGTGCCCCGCACCTCGAACAGGGCGGTCTTGCGCGCCGGAAGGATCAGCTTCCTGGGCGTCTCAAGTTCCTTCAACTCGGAGACCCGCTCCAACTCGTAGCTGATGTCCGAGGAATTGCCGATCCGCACCCAGACGCGCTGCCGGCCTCGGAGCACGAGCGTGGTCTTGCCCCATTGGATGGACTTCTCGTAGATCGGCCGGAGAAACTGCTCGTCGCCGATAAGCTGGTTGCCGTGGTAGATGGCGGTGCGCCGCTCGAAAAGCGCCTCGCGCAGCGCCTCGACGGTGCGCGCTTTGGCGAACACAAGGGTCATGGGGCGGTGGTCGCCTCGGCGGGTGTCATGTTCCATGCCGAGGGGCGGGTGGATGTCGGTATTGCCGAGCAGGGTCAGTCGCCTTTCCACGGCCCAGCGATGGGCTTCCGGATAGTAATCCCGCCCGTTGATCACCTCGATGCCGTGCAGCATGTCCTGCTCCCGCAGCCAGGTATGTTCGGGATACCATAAGACCAGCCCGTTCGTAATCTGCCGCTCCCAGCCGGGGTGGTTCCACACAATGAACGCGCCCTGCGCGCGGGCATTCTTGACCGCGTCCTCCCAGTTGGCCGTTTCCAGCGGTGTGGCATTGGTGAGAAACAGGGCGTTCAGGTGGCCCGGCGGCATCGCGCGCGTGATTTCAGAGCCTTTGACCACAAGCAGGTCGAGTTCCTGGCCGGCGGCGCGCGCGATCTCGTACGACCGGTTGGGGTCGGTAGTGAGCCCCTCGGCCTTGTGCGGGTGCCGCTCGATATGGTCGGTAATGGCGATGCCATCCAGGCCCTCGCACCACGCCTCGTCAACCCGTACTGAGGGCCACACCAGGCCGTCGGAAAAGACCGTGTGCATGTGGAAGTCGCACTTGAGCGTCAGGTAGCCGGGAATATCCGGAATGTTGATGGTGGTGCAAGCGTGCTCGGCCGGGTTGTAAGCCAGGGCGAGGACGGCGCCTGACAGCAGCACGGTGGCGGTGAGCAAGGTCTTCATGATTTGCTCTTCGCAGTATGTGAGCGGATGCCTGGTTTGGGTTTCATGAACAATACTTCGGCGCGGGTGATCCAGCAAGATCTCAAGTCCATGCGGAACCAGCCGTCGCCGTTCTTTGCGTGAAAGCGCGTGGGACAGCGCTTGCCGAACTCTTTGAGGTCGTATTGCGCCCACGTCTTGCCCATATCCGTGGAGATGATGAACCCCGTGTTCATCGGCGAGGCGGGGCCGCAATGCGCCGCGAGCATCACGCCGTCTTGAATAATCATGCTGCCGGCCTCGACCTGCGGGTTGAACAGCAGCGTGTGCTTCCTGGGGTTCGCGATGTCAGCAGGATCGCAACAGAAAATACCCCGATCGTAGTCACCTTCGTTCCACGGCCTCAACGCGTTCGCGTCGCTGATCCAGTAGCATTTCCCGCCTGCGAAGTTGATGCCGCCCGACTTGTAACGCGAGTTCGAGTCCACAGACACGAGGACCTTCCACTGCCACTTGTCCCTTTTCGTGTCGTAGGTGCCGCGCAGCCAATGGCACTCCAGACCGGCCCCACGGTCAATGTCTCCCGTGCAGGCATAGAAGGCGTTCTCAGCCGGGTTGTAGGCGACCGTATGGATATGCCGGGCGAGCACCGGGTTGTCGGGATTGCCCAACAGCTTGCCGCCCTTGCCGCCGCCGGCCGATCCGTCATCGCTAAAGAATGGATTCTGGCCGAAAGCGTAGGCGATCTTCACGGTGCGCCCGCTGTCGGTCGAGTAGTAGATATTCACGGGCGTGGCGCCGCCCTCGACGTTGCAGTAGTTCCCCCAAACCATCATCTCCCTGCCGTTCACATCCCACGAGACGGTGCCCGGGAGCGTATGGAAGTACCAGCCGGGACACGCCGGGTTCTGCGGCCTGTGCGGGAGGTAGTCCGCTCCGTCCAGGGCCTTGACGGTGATTTGCCGGTAGCTCTTGAGGTTGTCGGTGCTGAGGTAGAGCTGCGCGCCTGTGGCGAAGACGATGTTCCCGTTCTTCAGGATGTGGCTGAAGGTGATGCGCTGGGCGTCGGAAAAGGCGAGGCGATACGGCCAGGTGCGACCGTTGTCCTTCGACAGGAACAGCATGCCATCGGCGTAGGCGAACGCCTTGTTCCCGCGCTGCGAGTCAATGTATCGGCCCGCCGGCTGCAGGCGATACCAGAAGTGGTCCGTGGAGGGGCACTCGGACAGGGCTGTGTCGGGGTTTGCGCCTCGGGCGATCATGGCAGGCAGCGTGATTCCTCCAGCGGCGGCCACCATGGCGCCCAAAAATCGGCGGCGACTTGTTTGTTGCTTCATAATGATGTCCTGAATTGTGACCGATTGTCCATACGTTGCTGCTCGGTCCGCGTCGCCAGGGTCATGGATAACCCAAGACGAGAACCGCTATCTACAAAAGAGCCGCATGGGCAGCCACTCAAAAGCTGCGGCGTACCCGGACCAACGCCCCGCCCCCCGGCGGCAAAGCGAGGATTGCGCGGGGGCCGCTGGCCCGCTGCCACGCGCGCTGCGTTGCGTCAAGCACTTCCAGCCGCCCGGGGCCGGTCACCGCCGTGCGAACGGCGTTCCGGTAATCCAGGTTCACCACCACGGCGTGGGTCGGACGTCCGGGCTTCCCGGCTTTGCCCGGCTTGCCGAAACAGCCCAGCAGCATTCCATCCGCGGGAAGCCGATCCAGGTCCGGCGCCCCTGCGTCGAGCTGGAAGGGTGACGATATGAGGAGCGGCTCCGCACCCCGATACGCCTTGCCGACATGATAGGCGCCCAGGGAGCGCAGGGGCTGCACCTGGGCGGCGATGGCGACGAATTCCCGGTTCAGAACCCGTGCTGCCTCATATTGCGGCGTGGTTGTGCCGTCGGCGCGGGCCATGCCGCCTTCGTGCTTGGGATAGCCATACACGTAATACGAAAGGCCCTGCGCGCCGTAGGCCAGGGAGGTATAGTTCAGCCAGCGCATCTCGTCGCTGTTGGGCACCCGCATGCCCGGCTCCCAGGAGCATCCCTGGACGATGTTGAGAAACGGGATTCCGGCATCGAGCGCTGTCTGGCGAATTATGCCCAGGTTGAGGAAATACTGCTCGGTGTCGTGCCCCACCGCGAAATGGTAATGGTCGTAGCTTAACAGGTCCGGCCTGACGGTGTTGATGAATTGGCGCAGATACTCCCGGTAAGCGGCCTCGGTGTCGCCCTTTACGCCGAGTTGGTCGTTGTTTGCGTAGGTCGGAAACAGGTTGATGTCGGCGAAGTGCGCCGGGTCGCGAGCGCGCAGGTGGGCCACCAGCCGGCCCAGCCCCGGAAACAGCGCGGCCCCCGGCTCGTCAATGATCCAGTAGGCGTACAGCGACGGATGGCTCTTCACCCGCTCGATAAGGGCGTCGAGCCTGGCCACCTGCGCCGGGTCGTCCAGCGTTTGCGGACACAGGAGCGCGTCCTGCAGCAGGACGCGCAGGCCATGCCGCCGGGCGGTGTCCATCTCCTGCTCGCTGCACCAGACGAGGTTGAAGCCGCCCTCCTTCATCTGCCGTGCCACCGGATCGGTGACGGCCGGCCCCCCGTAATAGGTGGCGATGGGCTCGCCGACCTGCCATCGCAGAGGGCGCTTTGCCACGCTGGCGCAGCCGGCGCTAAAAAGCAGCGCGCCCAGAATGACGCCAGCGATTGACTGTTGAATGCGCATCATGGCCGCGCAAAGCGATGGTAGTTGCCTAGGCAGGTTCATTCAATTCAGTGGGGCTTCATTGTGTTCCGCGGAAAAGCCGGCTCACCTCGCGGTCACTCAACGCGCGCACATACAACCGCACGTCGCGCAGCCGTCCGTGGAAGTAATCATGCTCTCCAAATCCGATCTTCAGGGGGACGTTGGCCGTCAGGTCGAACCGGGTCGGATCGAAGGGCGCGGATGTCGCGGCGCGCTTTCCGTCCACGAACAGCCGCAGCCGGTTTCCCCCCCGCACGGCGGCGACGTGCCGCCAGCCGGGCGCAAGATCGAGGTCGTGCGAGGCCGCCACACCGGCCTCCAGCGCGCGCACGCGCCCAGCGGGCAGCGTGCCGCAGAACAGCCGGCCGCCGTAAACCGCCATGGACCATGCGCGCCGGTACACGACGTCGGAATCATCCAGTTGGCCCGTCAGCGCCCAGCCAGCGTCATCACAGCGGTACACCTGGGCCAGCGGCAGCGTGCCTCCATAAAGTTTGCCGTTGAACAGGGCGAGGCCCATCACTTCGGTCTCGCCGCCGAGCCGGCCCGCGTCCTCCCATTGGTTTGGGCCGAGGTAGCGAAACACCTTGCCCTCCTTCCAGGTGCCGGTGTGCAGCTCCCCGCGATGGAGGACGAAGGAGTAGGTTTGGTCCACGTTGGGCGGCGCGCCCCAGTTGCTCCAGTTCGTCCCGCCGTCGTAGCGGAACACACCGCCCAGCTGGCCGCCGCTGTAACCGCTGGCAAAGAGCCGCCCGTTGGCCACCGTCAGCGCGGCCAGGCGCCCGCCGGGGTTGCCGCACCAGGTCCAGCTCGTGCCGCCCTCGTGGCGATACAGCCCCTGCCGCGGCGTCAGGTCATGCTTGGGCGGCAAATCCATCGCGGTGACATACAGCCTGCCTTGGAACACGGTCATACCCCAGACGACCTCGGCGTCGCAAATCCGGCCACAGTCCACCCAGTTCTGGTCGCCTGCAAAACGATAGACCCGTCCGCCGGGATGCGTGTTGGGCGAGGGTGTCAGTTGCGAGCCGGCGCCGCTGTAGCTCGCCACGCCGGCGTAAAGCTCCCCGTTGAACACCGCCAACGCGGAGACCGCGTTGCACCGATCCGGGGCGCCGCAGTCCGCCCACCTGGTCCCGCCGCCGTAACGATACACGTGACCCGCCTCACCCGCGCCGGGCTCCCACGTGCCGGCGTAAAGCGCGCCCTGGAACACGGTGAGCGCATACACCATCTGGTTGTGGCCAGGCCGGCCGCAGTCGGTCCAGCGCGGCGCCGTTCCCGCATCGAGCCCGAAGAAAAGGTTCCGTGTGTTGGCCATCGAACTGCACGTGCCGGATTGGTGCTGGACGGTGAGGTTAAACCCGGTCCGCGTCGCGGGATCGAACAGGGTCAAGAGGTCGCCGGGCGAATCATCCAGGACCGCGTCGAGCTGAAGCCACAGCGCGACGGTGAAGTCCCTGGCGCCGAGGTGAAGGGCCGAGGACGCAGGCACTTCCAGCCAGGCCGAGCGCCCGTCAAATCCGGCATGCCCCTTCGAGTCCCAGATCACACCTCGTGGCTGCCCATGCAATGCGTTCGGCGACGCGTCGCGGGCGTCGCCGTTCAAAGGCCAGTGACCAGCCATGCAGGTGCTGTAGCTGGCGGCTTTGAGCATTTCCGGCAGCGCCGGCACGGTCTCTCCGAGCCAGCCGGTCAGGAGGACCAGTGCCCGCAACAAGAATCCTCGAGAAGCGGCCGCAGTCATTTCATGGCATGTACTGAATCACTCGACGCGCCATAGAGTCGCGGTTTTCGGCATCCCACGCAAGCGCACCGGACTAAAACATTTGTTCAACCGCGCACCCACACCTTAACGCCAACCGGCAATGAACGGGTCCCGAGCCGGAGCGGGTCAATCCTCACCGGCCCGAGCGACCCGCCCGGAATCGCGCGCCTTGCTGACCGTCTTGTGTCCGAGCGTTAAGGCGCTGCACACCATAGTCAGCACACAGCACGCAATCATCGTGATAAACACCCCGTGCCACCCAAAGCGGTCGGCGATCCAGCCCACGCCCGTCCCGGCCACGGCGGAGCCGAACACGTAGCCGAAGAACCCGGTAAAACCCGCTGCCGTGCCCGCCGCCTTCTTGGGCACCAGGTCCAGGGCGTGCAGGGCGATTATCATGATAGGCCCGTAGATGAGGAACCCGATGGCCATGAGCGCCGCGTAGTCAATCCAGAGCGGCCCGCGCCGGTTCAGCCAGTAGGCGAGCACCGCCACGAGCGTCAGCGCCATGAACAGGATCAGGGCCGGGGCGCGTTTGCCCTTAAACACCTTGTCCGACATCCAGCCGCAGACAATCGTGCCCGGGATCGCCGCATATTCATACAGCGCCCACCCGAGGCTGGAATCCTTGAACGAGAAGCCTTTCGCCGTTTCCAGGTAGGTGGGGATCCAGTTCACCACGCCGTAGCGCACGAAATAGACGAAGGCATTCGCCACCGCGATGGCCCAGAGAAGCCTGTTCGGCAGCACGTGCCGGAAGAAGATCTCCTTGAAGGTGAAGGTGCGCTCGTACGCCGCCGAGTAGTCGGGCGGGTAATCGTTCTTGTACTCCTCCACCGGCGGCAGGCCGCATGATTGCGGGGTGTCGCGCATCAGGAACCACGCCAGCACCGCGACGCCCGCCGCCACCAGCGCGTTGAAGTAGAACTTCGCGCCCCAGTCCTGGAACAGCACCACCCCCAGCAACGCCAGGTTCGCCACCAGCGCGCCGCCGAGGTTCGAGGCGACGTTCCACACCGACACCGTCAGCCCCCGCTCGCGCGTGCTGAACCAATGCACCATCGTCTTGCCGCAGGGCGGCCAGCCCATGCCTTGCACCCAGCCGTTGAGCGTCTGCAAAACCACCAGCACCGCCAGAGACGCGAACACCGCCTTCACCGTCCCGCACGCGAACAGGATCGCGCACGAGAGCAGCAGGCCCAGCGGCAGGAACCACCGGGGATTGCTCTTGTCCGAGACCGAGCCCATGAGAAACTTGGAAATGCCGTAGGCCACGGACAGTCCGGCGAGCGCCGTGCCCAGCATGGCTTTGGAGTACTCCGGGTGTTCCTGGAGGATGTCCGGGATGGCCAGCGCCAGGTTGTTGCGCACGAGATAATACCCGCCATAGCCCAGAAAGATGCCGGCGAAAACCCGCCGCCGCAGCCGCCGATACTCGAAGTCCACGCGCCCAGCCGGCAGGCGCGGCGCCGGCGGAGCTGGCTTCAGGCAGCCGATCATAGCACAGCCTGGCGCGGTGGTGGCCCGGCGCTGGTGTCAGTGTGAAACATGCTCAGCCCAGATTCGCCTGGCCGGGCGCCGGCCACAAGCCTGGCAAGCTAGAACATTTATTCGATTGCGCTGCCCCGCCGGCTGACGCAGAGTCTTCGCCGAACCCGATGCCGATCAGAGTTTCCATCGTCGAGGACAACCGCGGCACTCGCCAAAGCCTGGCGGAGTTACTGACCAGTTCGCCGGTGATCTGCTGCACTGGCGCCCACCGTGACGGCGAGCGCGCCCTCCAGAAAATTCCCGCCGAGCGGCCGGACGTGGTCCTGATGGATATCAATCTGCCCGGCATGAACGGCATCGAATGCACCGCCCGTCTCAAAGAGCGGCTGCCCAAAGTCCAGGTGCTGATCCTGACCACCTTTGACGACAACGAGCTGATCTTCAATTCCCTGCGCAATGGAGCCAGCGGCTACCTGCTTAAGACCATGCCTTCCACCGAGATCCTCCAGGCGATTGAACAGGTTCATGCCGGCGGCGCGCCCATGTCCATGCAGATCGCCCGCAAGGTCGTCAGCCACTTCCAGCAAATCAAGGAACCCGCCTCGGAAGTCGAACAGCTCACCAAACGGGAGCAGGAGATCCTCGCCCTATTGGCCAAGGGGTATCTCTACAAGGAAATCGGTGAGCAACTCGGCATCACCCTCAGCACCGTCCGCGCCCACCTCCATACCATCTACGAGAAACTCCACGTTAGTTCGCGAACCCAAGCGGCCGTCAAGTTCCTCGGCCGCGAATAGAGGTGGTCTCCCCCTATTGCTTTCGTTCTCAACTCCAGCGGTTCCAACCGCCAAGACTGGAGACTTATCACCTCGGCAGGGGCAAGCCTCTCCCAACAGTTCCAGCTAGTTTACAGATCATTAAACAGGGTTCTTCGCGGATTCCCGGGGAAACCTGTTGGCGATTCATCGTCTCGCTTTCCTCTGCCTGCCTCCGGCTCCCCCCACCGGTCAGACGGCTGCACCGTTACGGTAGCCGGAGGTTGGCGTTTTCTTGCGGCCAGCTGGGGGATGGCGTGCTAGTGCGGTCTGGCTACGGTGTGTATCCCATGGGGAGCGCTCCCCATGGGATACACACCGTAGCACCACCGTGCCGCCACCGTAACCCCAAGCCAGATGTGCCAGCGTAAGCGGGGACTGGGAAAGGCAGGCAGACGACCTCACTGTCTAAAATATGGACAGTGCACGGGTTTCGGAGGTTGTGGAGGCTATCCAGACTGTGCGGACGTCAACCACCGTTGGCACTTCCCGGAAATCCGTGATGAACGTCAGCCATTCCTTGTGGGGGTGTTGCTCGGCGGTACGGCTCAGGATCTTACCGTCCAGATAGGACAGGGCGGCAAACAAGGTGACCGTCCCGTGGCGGATGTCGTCATGGGTGCGTGTCTTGATGTGGCCCCCCAAAAAGGCAAGCCCGGCTGGGTTCGTTTCAAAGCCTGACACTGACACTCCAGACTACAGTTCGTCCCTGCTTGTATCTACCCATTTACTGAACAGCACACTAGAACAAACGTTCGATTCTCTGCCGCGCGGCTCTTTGTTAAAAAACAGCCCGAAGTGGAAGGAATCGTTCAAGCACGGTGCAACCAGTTCGGTGGCTGCGGACCGGGAGGGCATTGCCAATCCGTTCGAGAACTTCCCTCTAACGCCTGTGCGGACCTGACCTGCCTCAATGAAAATGAATAACCACACTCTTATACCACAGCCGTGGAACTTCCGCGCGCCCGTTTGGATTAGAAATTGCGCCTGCCTTTTCGCTCTGGTGCTGTTCATGGCAGAGCCTGGCGAGGCACGCGCCGCCACCAAGAAGTTTGATGGTGGCATAAGCGGCACCGGCCATGCCTGGGCGACAGCTAACAATTGGAACCCGGACGGCCGGCCCGCTTCCGGCGACGATATTGTCATGGACACGACCCACATAACAATCCCGGAGGAGCAAACCGCTAGTACCAGCATCAGCGTTCGCTCCATCGAGTTCATGAACAATTTCGCTGCCAACAACACGTGGCATCTCG
>DAOTCE010000055.1 GCA_035452965.1 Candidatus Paceibacterota bacterium
GGCAGCTCCAGCTTCGCGGCGGGCTGCCGATTTTGTTTTCTTGGTGGAGCTGGCCCGGATGATCTCGGCGCACTTGGGGCAGATGCCGGCCCTGTCCATCGGGCGTCGGCACCAGGCGCAGCGGTGATTGCGGGGAGTCGCGCTCATTACTTTACTCCCAGTGCCGAGCGGACCTGCGACAGTGAATAGAAGTTCAGCCGGCCAATTTTGATGACGGGAATCTCTTTCCCGGTGTGCATCCGCAGCCATTGGATACTGGGCCGGGACTTCGTAGTCCAAGCGGCTTGTAGTAACTCTTCGGCGGCCAAAAGCCTCTCGCCGGTGGCCTCGTCATGCTGTTGTATTTTCGTAAGCATGGATACAACATAAAATCGGCGCTTGCACTTAACAAGGGGGCGGTGTATGTTTTAGTCGTATCATACAACTGAACTATGAGAGCAAAGAAAAACCAGACATTGGCAGAGTTGCGGCGGATCATTGGCCGGACCCAAACGGAGTTTGGCGAATTGATTGGCGCGTCAAAAGACACCGTTGTTTCCTGGGAGAATGGCCGCAACAGAATCTCGCCTGCATTCTCTTATCGCATCTGGCTGGCGACCGGCGCGGATATTGTTAGCTCCACCGTTCCATTGAACTTGAATCGCCAGCCGTACACCTTCGCGGACTACAAGGCGTGGAAAGAATCGCGGATTGGTGTGCATCCTGAACAGCGTCTATTCGACAAGAGCGCCGATGCTCTCTGGCTGATATTTAGTGCGGCGGCAAAGCCGGGGCCGGGAAAGCTCAAAGACCAGTTGACCGGGGTCTGGTGTAGCTTCGTTGCGTGGCTGGAACAGACCCGTGTCGACTTCAAGCTGGAACAGCGCATTGATGAACTACTCGACCAGCGGGTCGCGGCGGTGGAGTCCAAGACAATGACCTGGGGCGAGTGGCGCAAGGCTCCGGCAGTTATCAGGGAGTTCTACGGGTTCAAGGATGACAAGCGCCAGTCAGCCAAAAGGGAGCTAACGCTCAGGATGCCGACACATCCGGTATGGAATGCACAATCGGATATGCGGGCAAAGGGCAGCAGATAAGGTGGCTAATACCCTATATTCTTATTTGTAAATACTGCTGAACCAGAACTGCTGGTAAGGGTCGAGGCCGAAGTGCTGGGCGATGTCGAAGACCTGGCTGAACCTGAGTTGAGCCGGTAAACCCTCGCGGTGCCAGCGAGAGATGGTCTCGTCCCACCACATGGCCCATTCCCAGCACGGGAAGCGGTCCACCGGCTGGAAGTTCATTACGGAGCGGAAGCGTTCGACGTGATTCATGGGGCGTGCAGATGTTTATGGAATTGACTGGAGATTGGATTGGAAGTGCATCAGCGGCACCGCGGCAGGGAAACAGAGTCGCATGGCAGAGTCAAGGAGATGGCATGCGATTCGGCCGGTAGCGCGTATGCATGAAGCTGCCGGCGGAGCGCAGGCATCTTGCCCGCTTTGCGGATGGCGGGCCAGACCAGCGGGCCAGATGCCCGCGCGCCTTCAGGCAGACGCGCCGGACGTGACGCTTCCATAGGACATTTCATTCGACAATTGGACGGAGTTGGACTATAAATATCAGCCAGGCGCGGTCGGGAAGCGCCCCTGGGCTGAGGAGGTCCGGGACAGGGCAATCAAGGCCCAATCATGGAGTAATCATGCTCCAATCATGCTCCAATCATGCTAGCAACACCGGGACAACACGCCGGCAACCCGATCCAATCCCGCGCAAGATCCCCGTCGGGCGGCGCAAGCCCGGGCCCCTAAGCGCACTAGTGCGTATGCATGAAGTTGCCGAAGGCACGCGGGCATCTTGCCCGCTTTGCGGATTGCGGGCCAGACAAGCAGGCAAGATGCATACGCGCTGTTCGGCCAGGATGGAGATTTGCGGTGGCTTTACTTTAGGGCCCGGAGAGGGCATTATGCCCGGAGATGATACGAATTGGGATCAAATCACTTTTGGCGGCCTGCCTGATGGTATGTGGTGGGCAGCCAGGCTTGTTGCGGGCCGAAACGCGGGCGGGGGGTGGTACGGGTGCGGATTTCAAGGAGGTCTATGATCTGGTGCGGGCACACCTGGCAGGGGTGAGTGAAGCGGAGTTGAACGAGGCCGCGGTAAAGGGGTTGATAGCGAGCTTGAACCCGCGTGTGAAGCTGGTAACGAACGGGACGGCGGCCAAGGCCGCGGGCAAGGTGCCTGCGGTGAAGAAATCGAGCGTGTTCGAGGGCGATTCAATTTACGTGCGGGTCGGGCGAGTGGAGGAGGATTTGGCGGGTGCGCTCAGCGCAGCCTGCAGCAAACCTGAGACAACGAACAAGCTGAAAGGGGTGGTGCTGGATTTGCGCTACGCGGGTGGGGATGATTACGCGGCGGCGGCAGCGGCGGCGGATTTGTTCCTGCGTAAGGAACAGCCGCTGTTGAACTGGGGCGACGGCATGGTGAGATCAAGAGCCGCGGGGGACGAGATCGAATTGCCGGTGGCGGTGCTGGTGAACCGGCAGACGACAGGAGCGGCGGAGGCGTTGGCGGCGGTGCTGCGAGAGACTGGCGTCGGCTTGATATTGGGTGGCCAGACGGCGGGGCAGGCAATGGTAGCGCGGGAGTTTTCGTTGAAAAATGGGGACCGCCTCCGCATCGCTACGACGGCGATCCAGTTGGGGGACGGCTCGGCGATGACGGTGCAAGGGCTCAAGCCGGACATTGTGGTGGAGGTCAGCGCTGAGGCGGAGCGCGCGTATTACGGCGACGCCTACCGGGCGCCTGAGATTGCAGGTCTGCCGGCTGGCAGTGGTCTTTCGATGACGAATTCCGGGACGGCGACGAATCGTGCGGCGCGGCGCTTGCGGTTGAACGAGGCGGAGCTGGTGCGGGAACGACGGGAGGGACTGAGTGAGGCGGACCTGACGATGCTGCGGGGGCGCGAACCAGAAACGCCAACGGTCCAGGATCCAGCCCTGGCGCGGGCGCTCGATTTGTTGCGGGGTCTGGCGTTAGTGCGGAGCACGCGGCCCTGATTTCGCGATTGACCAGTGGAATGAGTGCTCCCAAGGTCTGGCGGTCAACGCATGGTTGAATGAAGACGATCCTTTTCATTTGCACGGGAAACGTGTGCCGGAGTCCAATGGCCGCGGGCCTGTTTCAACAGGCCGTGCAGGGCAGGGGAGATTATCGGGTGCTGTCAGCGGGCCTGGGAGCGGCGGAGGGATTTCCTCCCAGCGAGTACGCCGTGCGTGCGGTCGGGGAGCTGGGCATTGACATCTCGCAAACGCGGAGTCAGATGTTGACGACGGAGTTGGTCCAGCAGGCGGATTATATCTTCGGCATGACTCATAACCACATTGACACGGTGATGGCCCTGTATCCGCAGGCGTCGGAGAAGACCTTCTTGCTGCGGGAATTTGATGAAACCTTGGATGCGTTTGAGAAAGACATCAGTGATCCGATTGGAGGATCGTACCAGGTTTATCTTGATTGCCGGGATCAAATCGAGCAGGGCATCGTGTCGTTGCTGCGGTTTATTCGGCAGGGGCTGGTGGCACCGGAGGTGGCGGGGGGCCGGGGGCCAGCCGCGGCTGCGGAACTGGAATCCAAAGAACAGGTAGAACGACGCACAACTATGGCAAAACAAATTATTCCAACAGACTACAGGCTTCAGGCGGTTGACGCGGAGATTGCAGTCGCAATCGAGCGCGAGGTGCGACGGCAGCAGGAGAATATCGAGCTGATTGCAAGCGAGAATTTCACCAGCCCGGCGGTCATGGAGGCGCAAGGGTCGGTGCTCACGAACAAGTACGCCGAGGGCTACCCAAAGAAGCGATGGTATGGCGGCTGCGAGAACGTGGATGTGGTTGAGCAACTGGCGATTGACCGGGCAAAAAAGCTGTTTGGGGCCGAACATGCGAATGTGCAGCCGCACTCCGGCAGCGGCGCGAACATGGCCGTGTATTTCGCCTTCCTCAAGCCGGGTGACAAGATGCTGACCATGGACTTAGCCCATGGGGGACACTTGACGCACGGGAACAAGGCGAACTTCTCGGGCAGGTTCTTCGAGATCATTCATTATGGGGTGCGCAGGGATGATGAGCGCATTGACTACGATCAGTTGGCGCTGATGGCGCGCGAAAACAGACCGAAGATGATCACGGTCGGAGCGAGCGCCTATCCGCGGACGATTGATTTCGAACGCCTGGGTCAGATTGCTCGCGAGAGCGGGGCCTACCTGCTGGCGGACATTGCCCATATCGCCGGATTGGTGGCGACTGGGTTGCACCCCAGTCCCGTGCCACACGCTGACTTCGTGACGACGACGACGCACAAGACGCTGCGCGGGCCTCGGGGTGGGCTAGTATTGTGCAAAGAAAAGTACGCGAAGGAAATTGACTCACAGACGTTCCCGGGGATACAGGGCGGGCCGCTGATGCATGTGATCGCGGCCAAAGCGGTGTGCTTGCGCGAGGCAATGCAGCCGTCGTTCACGGTTTACCAGAAGCAAATCGTGCAGAACGCGGCGGTGCTGGCCGATGGCATGAAACGAAACGGCTTTCGGTTGGTGAGTGGCGGCACGGACAATCACCTGATGCTGGTGGACGTCGGGGCCCGCGGGGTGACGGGCAAGGAATGCCAGGCTGCCCTGGACCTGGCCGGCATAACGGTGAACAAGAACACTATTCCGTTCGAGACGCGCTCGCCTTTCCAGGCGAGCGGCATCCGTTTGGGAACTCCGGCGGTGACGACACGCGGGATGGCCGAGGCCGAGATGGCCGCGATCGCGGACATGATCAGCGAGGTGCTGCTGGACCTCAAGAACCCCGAGGCGATTGCCAAGGTGCGCCAGAGGGTACGCGAGTTGACCATGCGGTTCCCGCTGCCGTACTGAACACACGTCCCAGGTTGAGTCCAAAACCTGAAAGGTTGATCGGGGCCTTGACAGAGCTCGGCAGGTGCGGCAAAGTGTGGTTGCACTTGGTGCAAGTTTTTCCTTGCGACATTGCGGGATAACAGTCAGGCTTGCACCACGCTCCCGGTTGGTAGCCAATCCAGTTTGAACTAATATTATCGCTAATCGTCCAACCAGGGGTCCAACTGATAGACCAGTCCTTTAGTGGTCGCACCTGCTGAGAGAATTTAGAATCCAAATGTATTGACGTATGCCAAGACCAAGCAAGAAGTCCAAGAGCAAAGGGGCTAAGCAGAGCGGCAATGAGCAAACCAACCCCGGTGTTGCCGAAAGCGCAGCCGCCACCGTGGCGGTAGCCGAGGCGCCGGTGGACACAGCGGTTGGAACAGGTCAACCCGAGGCTTCCCTGGCGGCTGCGCCTGAAGGGGCAAGAACCCAGGCCAAGCAGGCGTCGGCAGACGAGAAGGCCCGTTCCGACGCCGCCTCGATCAATATCGCCAAATTGCAGGCGATGTCCATGCCGGACCTGAATCAGATGGCGCGGGACTTGGGAGTAGAGAATTTTGGAACGATGCGGAAGCACGAAGTGATCTTCCACATCCTGCAGAAGAACGCCGAACGGTCCGGGATCATGTTCTCGGAGGGAGTGTTGGAGATCCTGGCCGAGGGTTTCGGCTTCTTGCGCTCGCAGAGCTTCAATTATTTGCCCTGTCCGGAGGATATTTACGTGTCGCCGTCGCAGATACGGCGGTTTGACCTTCAGACCGGCAATTTGGTGACGGGCCAGATCCGCCCGCCCAAGGAAAAGGAAAAGTTTTTCGCCCTGCTGAAGGTTGAGGCGGTGGATCAGGAGGAGCCGGACAAGGCGAAGGACAAAACGCACTTCGACAACCTGACGCCGCTCTTTCCCAACCGGCGGTTCATTCTGGAAACGACTCCTGACGAGCTGTCCACTCGAGTGCTGGACCTGGTGTGCCCGATCGGCAAAGGGTCGCGCGGGCTGATCGTGGCACCGCCGCGTACTGGCAAAACCGTCCTGATGCAGAAGCTCGCCAACGCGATGCTGAAGAACAACCCTGAGACCTACCTCTTTATCCTGCTTATTGACGAACGACCGGAAGAAGTCACGGATATGGAGCGCACCTGCCGTGGCGCGGAAGTGATCAGCTCGACGTTTGACGAGCCGCCGGAGCGGCACGTGCAAGTGGCCGAAATGGTGATCGAGAAAGCGCGGCGGATGATTGAACACAAGCGGGACGTAGTGATCCTGTTGGACTCAATCACCCGTCTGGCAAGGGCTTATAATACGGTGCAGCCGCACTCGGGCAAGATACTGTCCGGCGGTGTGGATGCCAACGCGCTGCACAAGCCGAAGCGGTTCTTTGGCGCGGCGCGCAATATCGAGGAGGGCGGATCCTTGACGATCATCGCGACGGCGCTGGTGGACACCGGATCGCGCATGGACGAGGTCATCTTTGAAGAGTTCAAAGGCACGGGCAACATGGAAATTTGCCTCGACCGCGCGTTGGTGGACCGGCGCATCTTTCCCTCCATCAACATCGAACGCTCCGGAACGCGCAAAGAAGAATTGCTCTACCACCCGGACGAGTACAACAGAGTGGTTATTCTACGCCGGGCACTAACAGGGGTGCCGCCGGTCGAAGCGATGGAACTGGTGTTGAATAAGCTGAAGAAGACCGGGAGCAACGCCGAGTTTCTGCTCGGAATGAGCGTGGGCTGACGCTCCATTGCCGGTTCGCAGGACATTCCGCCTAGTGGGCTGCCCCTGCCGACAGTCCCGCTGCGCTGCCTGGGTTGCTACTCGTGGCGAAGCGCTTCCACGGGATCCATCTTCGCCGCGCGAAGGGCGGGGTAGAGGCCGAAGACCACGCCGACCAGGCCAGAAATGGAAAAGGCGAGGAGCGGCGACCAGAACGTGATGATGGTCTTCATGGCCGCAAACCACGTTACCAGCAGCGGAATGGCGATCCCAAGGACCACCCCAAACAGCCCGCCCGCCCCGGATAGCATTACCGCTTCGACCAGAAACTGCGCGACGATGTCACGGCGCTTGGCGCCCATTGCGCGACGGATGCCGATCTCCCGGGTGCGCTCGGTGACCGTCGCCAACATGATGTTCATGATGCCAATGCCGCCGACCAGGAGGGAGATGGCCGCGATTGAACCCAGCACAATGTTGAAGATCTGCTTCGTGCGCTCAGCGCGCTTGAGCAACTCCAGCGGCACCACCACCTCGTAATCCTTCTTCTTGTGATGGTGTTTGAGCACCGCAGTAACGGCTTCGGCTACCGACAGGACCTGGTCGCGACTCGCAACCTTTACCGTGACTTCGTGCAATTCCACGCGCTCAGCCTCGAAACTGCCGCTGCGCATTTTGAGCAGCACCTCGCCGTACCTGGTCTTGGCCGTCTCCAGAGGAATGAACATTTCGTGCGTAGCCGCTTTAGCGCCGCTTTGGGCAAGTTCGGTCTTCAACCCCTTGCCGCGCGGTTCCATCACGCCGATCACTCGGTAATAACCCCCGCCGACGCGCACGTCACGGCCGAGGGGCGAATCGAGCGAAAACAGGGTCTCAGCCATTCCAGCCCCAAGTACGCATACATTGGCACTGGCACCCATGTCCGCATCGGTGAAGAATCGTCCTGAGGCGACGTGATGGTTGCGCAACTCCGGGTACCACGGCACCGTGCCGACAATATCGCAATCTACTCGCCGGCTGATGTTCCAGACGTAGTCACGCATAATGCGGCTCGGCACCAGGACCTCAACTCCCGGGATGGTGGACTTGATGCTCCTGGCGTCGATGTAGGTCAAGCCATATTGCAGCACGTAGCTTTCACTGCCTTTGTCCGAGACCTTCTGTTCTTCCGGGGGCTTGATGCTATGAAGGATGACATTCTGGCTGCCGAGGTTCTTGATTTGCTCTTGCGCTTCGAAGCTGGCTCCCTCCCCAATCGCCAGCATGGCGATTACCGAGCATACGCCAAACACAATGCCCAGGACGGTCAGAAGTGATCGGAGCCGGTGCAGCCAAAGGTTCTTCACCGCCAACCGAAGCGTGCGGCGCAGGCGCGCCGGCGCGAGGCTGTTGGCAAGGCGGCCCGGACTCGGTGGGTTGATCGCCACGGTGCCGTGGGCTGAAGCGGGCGGATTCATTTGCCGTTCTTTGTATCGGTCTCGATCAATCCATCCCGGAGTCGGATCGTGCGGGATGAATGCCGCGCCACGCCTGGATCATGGGTGACCAGGATGACCGTCTTTCCGTGGCGATTAAGGTCATCGAAGATCTCCAGGATCTCAATTCCTGAAGCCGAGTCCAGATTGCCGGTCGGTTCATCAGCCAGAATGATGAGCGGGTCATTGACCAAGGCGCGCGCGATGGCAACCCGCTGTTGCTGCCCACCCGAAAGCTCGTACGGTTTGTGCTCCAGACGGTCGGCCAGACCCACGCGCTTGGCGACTGCCTGGGCTAAAGCGCGGCTTTCTGACTCGGGTTGGCCTTGGTAGTACAGTGGGACCTCAATGTTCTCGACCACCGTCAGTTGCTGGATAAGGTTGTAGGACTGGAATATGAAGCCCAGCCGGCTGCCGCGCACGCTGGAAAGGGCGTTGTCGTCCAATTGTGATATGTCCTGGTCCCCGAGCACGTATCGGCCTGCGTTAGGACGGTCCAGGCAACCCAGTACATTAAGCAGGGAGGACTTGCCACAACCGGAAGGGCCCATGATGCTCACGTATTCGGCCTCCTGAATGTCAAGGTCAACCCCCCGCAGGGCTTCGACCGTTACCAATCCCATCTGGTAGGTCTTGCGAATGTTACGTAACTGAACGATTGACTCAGCCATCACGCTTTGGTCTTGGGGGGCGCGGCGGCTGTGGCGGGTGTGGGACTGGGCTGCGGAGCAGCCTTGTCCGAGGGCGCCGGCTGCGTCTGCCCTTCGCTTTCTCCCGGCGCCTGGGTTGCCGCCGCCCGCAGAAGAACCCGCTCTCCCTCTTTGAGCCCGCCCTTGATCTCGATAAACTCGTCGTTGAATTCCCCTACCTCAACCGTTCGCCTTTCGGGTTGGCCTCCGTTGGCGACGTAGCAAACCTGTTTGCCTTCCACCGGCGAAACCGCCTGTACCGGTACATAGACCACATTGGAAAGGCAATTCGCAAAAATCTCCACTTTGGCGCTCAGCCCAGGTTTGAGCCAATCGTTCGTGCCTTTGATGGTGATGGTGGTAAGATAGACCTTCATGTCGGGGTTCATCCAGCGATTGCGCGAATCGGGCAGTACGCCGACCTGGGTAACCTCGCCATCCAGCACCGAATCGGGGAACGCGTCCACCGTAATGCGCGCCTGTTGCCCCTTCTTGATCTTCTTGATGTAACTCTCGTGGATCTTCACGCGCACCGACATCTTGGTCAGGTCTGGGATGGTGATAATGGCTTGGCGCTCGCGCACACTCGCGCCTTCGCGGATCTGTTCACCTCCGCCGTAGTATTCCTCATCACTGCCACCGCCATACACGACCAAGCCCGGGCGTTTGGCCGTGATAGTGCATTTGTCCTGTTGTTCATACAGTTCCTTGCGCTGGCGGGCTTGAATGTTGTACTGACCCTGGGCCGACTTAAGCTTGGCCTCAGACTGTGCCAACTTCGAGATCGCCGCCTTGCGCGCGCGGGCCAACTCTCTCACCGCCTCCGCATACTTGGACAACGCCTCTTCTGCGGTCTTGCGGAATTCGTACTTGAGGAAGAGGTCACGCGCGGTTACTGCGGACTGCACCTTAAGCCGACTGTTCTCGTTGGCGATCTCGTCCTTTTCCAGGTCAATCTTGGTGACGAATCCCTTCTCGAACAGGCGCTTGGTGCCTTCCAGGGTTGCTTTGGATTGTCCTTCTTCCTTTCTGGCGACCTGGAGGTCATCCTGAAACTTGCGCAGCTTCTGTTTGGCTTCGCCATCACCGAGGGACTCGATCTCGGCGTATGGGGCAAAGTCAATCACCACTGAAGGCGCGGTGTAAACCGGTTCAAGCTTGCGCGGACCGGCGGCTGCGTCGTTCGTGCCGATCGCCGGGGCTGGATGGGATTCCGCTCGGTTTGGCGACGCGGTGGACAGGGCCGCGGCTTTGGCCAATGCGTTGGTCTGCTCGGTGGCCAACTCCAGTTCCAGACCTAGCTGGTTGACAATGGCCTGCGTCACGCGGTCTCCCAGGAACTTGTCAAAGTCCATGCGGGCAAACCGCACCTTTTGCTCGGCCGCTTTGATGTCACTCAGGTTCTGGTTGATCTGAATTTCGTAGTTCTGTTGTGCGTCCGTGAGCGTGGCGGCGGCCGATTCGAATTGTATGTCCTGTTGCACAATTTGCTTTTGCAGCTCGGAAGAATCGAGTTCCACCAGGACCTTGTTGGTGCGAATGTCCTCGGGTGTGACTTCGTAGCCCTCCTCCACAATCTTGAGAATCTTAAGCCCTTGGTAGCCCACGCGGACCTCGCACTTGATTTCCTGGGATTCGACCGCGCGCATGCTGCCGCCTTCCATGACCGTGATATTCAGCAGACCGCGCCGGGCGGTGAAAGTGGAGCCTTCGGCTTCCCCGCGGCGTCCGCTGCGGAACCAGATCGCCAGGAACGCGGCGGCCAGCAACATCGCGGCCCATAGCCAGCGCGGCTGTTTTCTCAGGAGGGCACCCAGGTCAATTGGTTTTAGATGGGATTTCATGAATACGTGAGAATGAACCGGCAGTAGTTTGGGCGGGGGGGGCTGCCGCGCCGCCAGAGTTTGCACCGATCCCGCCCTTATCAGGTTCCTGCCACTGCCCGTTGTCTTTGATGTAGAGAATGCCCATATTGTCCCAGAACTGCAGGCGAGCGACGGTATGCGCCACGAGGGCTTGGGTAAGTTGGTCTTTGGAGCTAACCAGGGAATTTTGCGCGTCCACTTGATCCAGTGCTTTGGCGCGGCCCAACTCCGCAAGCAGTTCTTGCTCTTCGACCCGCCGTTCGGCCAATTTGACTCCGATCTCACTGATCTGGTAGGCGCGCCGCGCCTGCTCCAGCGTCCGCCAGCTATCGCGCACTTGCAGTTCAATTTCATCCCGCTGCTGTTCCACGGCACGAGCAGAACGCTGCTGAGCAATGAGGGCGTTTCGGTAAATATTGCGCTCGACTGTTCTCTCCAGCGGCAAATCCAGGTCCATGCCTGCGTTCCAATTGTAACGCTCCGGGTCGGGCAGTGGGTACCCGCGGGTCTCCTGCGGGCTTGCAAAGCCAGCGGAGGCAGTGAGATCCAACTGGGGTTTGAATTGGTCCGCCGCCAGCGCGACCTTGCGGCCGCTGTCCACCAGTTCGTCGCGAGCGTTCTGGTAATCCAAACGGGCCGCGAGGGCGATCTGGATGGCCTCCTCAGCCCTGATGTCCGGGTGGCGAATCGCCAAATCCTGCAGCTCGCGATCATCCAATGCTACCTTGGTGTTCACGGGGATGCCGAGCTGAAGCTTGAAGTCATCCAGCGCGCGCTGGTAAACCCGGATGGCGCTAATCCACGAGTTTTCTGCCGTTAGTTCCTGTTGCTCAATGCGGCCCAGGTCAGATTGTGTGGTCCGCCCCTCCGCCGCCAAAGCCCGCGTGCGATCACCGGTCCGCCGTGAGATTTGGAAATTCAAGTAGCTGTTGCGCACTGCGTCCCGGTTTCCCAGGACACTGTAATACGCAGCGGCGACCTGAACGCTGAAGGTCTTGCGGAAGCGGACGAAATCGCGCAGTTGGTAAAGGAGATCACGCTCCGCCTGGGTGAGATTCTCGATATCCGCCTTATAGCCCGAGTTGCGCAGCAAGGGCCGGGTGAGCGTCGCGCCAATTCGCGAGGAGGTAAGTGAGCTCGGGCTGCCGCCGAGGAATCGCAGGAAATCGGTGGTGAAGGCCGCAGAAATCCTCCCGATGTCCCGGATCAACCAGCTCACACCGGCCTGGCTGGTGGCGTGCACGCTCTGTCGTTCGGCAAGGTTGTCGCTCAGGACCGCGATTGGCTGGCCAGTGATCGGGTCGGGCACCAGGTCCACCGTCTCCTCGGTGTTCACAGTGTAATCGCCGCTCCCCCCTGCGGAGAAGATCGGGGTGAACTGGTGGCGGGAGAGCGTCAGCGACAGGGCTGTAAGGTATAGCTGCTCCCTGCTGTTCTGGTATACGCGGCTGTGCTGGACCGCGATCCTGAGCGCATCCTGTAGCGAAAGCACCCGCGCGCCGAGTTCAGCCGCGGTTGCCTCTCCCAGAAAGGCGTTCGTCCCGGTCACTTGCGCCAGCCCGTCCAGCGTCAGGACATTGGTCTGTTCGATGGTGAAGCGCGGGTCCATGTTCCTGACGAGGGGGGTCTTCTGGGCGATCGCGGCATAGGCGTTCCTGTCTGCCGAGCAGCGGTAGTGCTTGGCCGTGCACCCGCAAAGGCAAATCGCGCAGAAAATCAACGCAACCCATTCCCCGAGGTCTCTTGCAGCCAGCAATCTCCACCCTCGCGGTGATCCCAGTAATAAGAGGCAGCCTACGATCATCACCAAACTGTCTTCGGTTAACAGTGCTAAACACCACCGCCGATCGAACGTTCCGGCCCGGCGAGCACTCGTGTGTCAATTCGACCGGGCACCTGCCGATTCGTCACGCCGTTTTCTGGGGATACTGCTACTTCGCCCTCGCCACCTTCTGCCACCGGTTGGTCTTTGCCGACTTCAGCACGGCGTCGCACACATATTGGGTTTCCAGTGCGTCGCGGAAGGTCGGGCCAGTCGGTTTCCGTTTGGCGATGCCTTGGAGGAAGTCCGCCAACTGATGGACAAAGCTGTGCTCATAGCCGATCTGCAGTCCGGGCACCCACCATTTAGCCATGTAAGGGTGTTCACCATCGGTGACATGGATGCTGCGCCAGCCGCGCACGCGCCCCTCATCGCGGTGCTCGAAATACTGCAGCCGGTGCAGGTCATGCAGATCCCAGAAGATTGAGGCGTGCTCCCCGTTGATCTCGAAGGTGTAGAGCGCCTTGTGTCCGCGCGCGTAGCGGGTTGATTCAAACGTCCCTAGAGATCCGTTCTTGAATCGCGCCAGGAATGCGCAAGCATCATCAATTCCCACCTTCTCCACCTTCCCGCTGACCGTGTGCTTGCGTTGCTTGACGAACGTCTCTGTCATCGCGTTGACCTCTTCGACCCCGCCGTTGAGCCATAGCGCGGTGTCAATGCAATGCGCCAGCAAATCACCCGTGACGCCGCTGCCGGCCACTTTGGCGTCGAGTCGCCACAATCCCGGCCCGCCTTGGGGCAGGTCCTTTGAAATTGTCCAATCCTGCAGAAACTTCGCGCGGTAGTGGAAAATGCGCCCAAGCCGTTTCTCTTCGATTAGTTGTTTCGCCAGCGTGATGGCGGGGATGCGGCGGTAATTGTAGGACACCAGGGTCGGCACGCCAGCCTTCTCGACGGCTTGGACCATCTTCAAGGCCTCGGGCCCGCTTCTGGCCAGTGGTTTTTCACACAGGATTATCTTGCCTGCTTTCGCGGCGGCGACAGCCACCTCCTGGTGCATGTCGTTCGGGAGGGTGATGTCCACGAGGTCAATATCCTTGCGGGCAATGAGCTTGCGCCAGTCCGTCTCGTAAGATTCATAGCTCCATTTGGCCGCGAAGGCTTTGGCGCGCGCCTCGTCGAGGTCGCAGACCGCCTTAAGGACGGGTTGATATTCGAGGTCGAAGAAGTTGTTGACCCTGCGCGATGCGTTCGAGTGAGTGCGGCCCATAAAGCCGCAACCGATAAGTCCGACGTTGAGTTTCTTCATAAGGAGGCGGTGATTAATAATTAGTCAGCATCTGTGGCACACTCTTTATCCTCTCCCGCGGCGCGGTTCAAGCCTTTGCTTGGCAGCAGGGATCACCGTGCTGAATTCCGATTGGCGGTTTAGGGGTGAATCGAGTATCCTGTGCGAGTGGAAGGGGTTCAAAATCCTGAACTCCAATGAAGCGACTGATTATGCAAATCACCAAACAACTCGCGATCTTCCTCGACAATCGGCCCGGGACGTTGGCGCGCGTGGCGGATGCGCTGGCTGAGGCCAAGATCAACATCTACGCCATCACCACGAGTGATACTGTGGACCACAGCGTTATCCGGCTGGTGGTGAGCGATTATCGGCGGGCACTCCATGTCTTCGAGGCGCACGGCGCGCTGGTGGTTGACGACGATGTCGTGATGCTCGAAGGGAGCAATAAGCCGGGGGAAATGGCAAGCATTGCCCGCAGGCTGGCGGATGCCAAAATCAACATCGAGTACTGTTACAGCGCCACCCCACCGGAGGCGAAGAAAGGGTTGATGATTCTGCGTGTCTCCAATCCGGCGAAAGCAATGAAGGTGTTGAACAGCTAAGGGTTGGCTCGGGACGCAGTTGGGGGTCGCGCCCTGGAACTCGCCACTCAAGTCACTGTTCCGTTTGCCTATGACCAGTCCCTTGCTCTACGAGGTCAACACGCGATGCTGGTTGCGCGCGCTATCCGAGCTAAGCTCGACCCGCATCACGCTGGCCAACGTGCCCGAATCGGAGTTCTTCCGGTGGCAGCAATTTGGTTTCACGCACATCTGGCTGATGGGGGTGTGGACGACCGGTCCGCGCGCGCGCGCGGAGGCCTTGCGGCATCCCGAACTGCGGAAGGCCTATGACCAGGTCCTGCCGGGCTGGAAAGAGGCGGATGTGGCTGGGTCGCCCTATGCGATCGGCGATTATGAGGTTCCGGAGGCACTGGGTGGCGAGGTTGGGCTTGCGGCATTTCGCCGGAAACTGGGCGAACACGGATTGAAACTGCTGCTGGATTTTGTGCCCAACCACTTGGGGTTGGATCACCCATGGGTCTGGGAGCGGCCGGAGTTGTTTATGCAGAGCCCGGGGCAAGTTCCGGGCACGTTCTTGCAGCAGACTGGCGCCCGGCCCCGCTGGCTGGCCTACGGCAAGGACCCGTATTTCGCGCCCTGGACCGACACGGTCCAATTGGACTACCGGCTCAGCGCCACGCGAGCGGTCATGGCGGGCTTGCTCGAGTCCATGGCCTGTCGCTGTGACGGCGTCCGTTGCGACATGGCGATGCTGGTGCTCAACGAGGTGTTCGCCAGGACCTGGGGACATTTCCAGGCGGCATCTTCCGGACCTGCTTCGGAGTTCTGGGCTGAGGTGATCCCGACAATCAAGCGTGCTCACCCGGGATTCCTGTTGCTGGCCGAGGCTTATTGGGGATTGGAAAGGCGACTTCAGGCGCTGGGCTTCGATTACACTTACGACAAGTCCCTCTATGACGGGCTGGTGTCGCGTGATGCGATTGGAGTGCAGAGGCACTTGCTCGAATTGCCCGCCGGGGTGGTTGCGGCCAGCGCGCACTTCCTGGAGAACCACGACGAGCCGCGCATTGCGTCAATCCTGTCGCCAGTGGAACATCGCGCTGCGGCCCTGGTGATGATGGGCTTGCCGGGAATGCGTTTCTTGCATGAAGGACAGATGGACGGCGCCCGCATCAAGTCTCCGGTTCAACTGGCGCGTCGCCCTGTGGAGCTGGCGCAGGAAGCGGTGCAGAAGATTTACCGGAAATTGTCAGAAGTGCTGCCGGGCACCGCGGTGGGGCAGGGCAGGGGCCTCTTATGCAGACCACACGCTGCCTGGGCCGGTAATCCGACCGCCGCAAATTTCGTTATCGTGCAATGGCAGCGCCGCGCACCGGAGTTCGATCTGGTAGTGGTGAACCTCGCGCCGCATTCAAGCCAATGCTACGTGCCGCTAACGGTCGAGCATCTCACGGCGCACAACTGGACGATGAAAGACCTGCTCGGCACGGAGCAATACAAACGCTCCGGAGATGACTTTCAAAGCCAGGGTCTTTACCTTGACTTGCCCGCTCACGGCGCCCAACTGTTTCACTTCGCGCCGGCAAGCTGACGGCAGCACAGTCGGTTCCCTGGTGCAGCAATGGATCCGCTCACTCGTTTATGCCCCAGTGCTGGGCATAATAGCGGTCATCCATCGCCTCAGAGGCTGACAGAGGCGCGGCGGCTGTGAGCAGAGTTGACTCCGGAGTTTCCGGTTGGGGAAGGGGTGCTGATTCGGCTGGCGAATCGGGATTCTGCACCTCGGAGGGAGCGATCGGTTCTGGAAGGGACGGTTGCACCATAACTTTTGAAATGTGAAAGGTTGGAATCATTCGCTGTCATCTTGAGCAACAACACAATTTTACGCAGTTGCTGTTTCGCTGGCTATAGGGTGTTTACCCCATCGGCCGCAATGGATGTGTGCGCGTTTCGAGAAGCGGCACATTGTCCGAGTATTGCCTATGGCAGGGCAGGACTCGGCGCGGGGCGCGGACTGGGCTGCGCACGCCGAAGCAAGTGGCAAGCTCCGGGCCTTTAGCTCAGGCAGGAAGCCCGGTGCTACGTGGTTGTAGCATAAGGTGCGCTCTAGGGCGCACCTTTTCAAGCAAGCATCGCCTTCCGCCACTGGGTTTTGCGCAGT